>JBBSWZ010000022.1:0-1216 GCA_038046025.1 Nanobdellota archaeon
AAAATTTCAGCTTCTAAATTTTCTTTAATTTTCTCTTTACTATATTTTCTTTTTTCTAACCTTTTCTTTAATATTTTCAAATCACACTTAGTTACTATACATAAATCAACATATTTTTTATCTAAATAATGACTTAAATGGGAATCTAAAACTAAATTTTTCTCTTTTTTAATCAATTTAATCAAAAACCTATTCAATTTCCTCTCATCTACTATATAACTTTTAAATTTCCTATCATACTTATCATATAATTTGTTCTTAATTATTAAACTACCAACATCAACGTATTTTAATTTATACTTTTTAGCAATTTCTCTAGCTACCTTGGTCTTTCCAGACCCTGAAGTTCCAGTAATAATTATTATCACAAATAAAACCATCACAATAAACTTTATAAATAATTAGATTATTCTTATTTTTATATACTTTATATATTATATATCCTTGGAGGTATCTAAAATGAGACAAGCAAATTTAAAGAAGATATTAGAAATCGTGAAAGCTAGTGAACCAATTAAAAGAAATGGTGGAATTATAGATAGTAGTATTGTGGATGATGGAAAAAAAAGAACAGAAGTTAAATATCTTCCTGATTTAGTCTTAGCAACTCAAGAGGGTCATCTTACTGAAGCTCAAGCTACAAGCTTATTGGAAAGCAACGGTTTCTATGGTAGAATTATATTACCGAATGGTATTGAAATCAAAAGCCCTGGATATGGTGGGGTATCACAATTACAATTAGCTAATGGAGATGAACTACCTAATGCAGTAGCAGAAGATATAGTAAGTAAAGTCTCCAAGCATGGTTTAGAATTTCAACTTGGTGTCGTTCAAAAAGATGGAGAAGTTGCTTTGATTTATGAAACACCAAAAGGAAGTCATTTAGACCAAACTTTATTCCGAGGAAGTTTTACTAATGATCACATAGACTCTGCCTGGAAGAGAGTAGCTGAAATTAAACCGCAAAAAACTTATGCACCTCATGGCAGATTATAGTAGCCTAACAACTCAAGTTTTGGATAATGCTGAAACTGTATTTTCTATGTATCCAACGGATCTAAAAGAAGCTATAGTAGAGCAAATAGGAGAAGGAATTAGAATTTCCTACTATTCAACAAGAGGCCAACTTTTAGGCTCTGCATTTCTTGAAGGACCTTTTGACAGATCAGATATTGTATCACTCCAAGATTTTGTAGAAGAATAAAAAACTATTTAC
>JBBSWZ010000022.1:1316-4358 GCA_038046025.1 Nanobdellota archaeon
CCAGCAAATAAAACAGGATTATCAACATCAAAAATACCTAATTTAGCTCCAGCATCCAACCAACCATGAGCGTAATTCAATGCAGCAAAGGCATTAACTAAATCACCCTTTTCTTTAAAATGATTGGCATCACTTAAATATCTCTCAACAGTATCAATAAAGTCTTTTCTAGTTGCATCATTTATCTCAACATTCTCAGGAGAATTCTTAGCTTCCTCTAAGGCATCTCTAGTAACTTGAAAGTATTTATCTAATTTTTCTTTAGTTACATTTTCCATATTATTCTTTATTTTTTATAATTTAAAAGGTTTTTGCAATATCTTTATAAATAAAAATTTAATCAAGTTTACTATGGACATAAGCATATTAAAACAAGGAGGAAGATTAATAAGAAGATCTCTAGCCTCTGTTAACGAATCTACTTTAGTTAAAAACTTAAAAATTGCCACAGCATTATTACCAGATTGGCCAATCATTAGATCATTAAGACAACACGGTTATTTTTATCAAAAATTAGATTTTAATGGTTACCCTTGTTGTGTAATCTATCAAGGTCTGGATTTTAATTCTCAACCATCAAGTTCTAAAAACTCACAAGCAATATATCCAGCAAGATTAGATAACGGAGTAGAAAGTTTTTTACTTCAATATCTACCACCAAATTCAGTTACCTCAAGACATCATCATAAAATCACTACTGAAAAATTTCATAATCTGGAAGGAAATTGTGTTATAGAAATTAATGGAACAAATTATGAACTTCAAGGGGCTACTTTACAAGTAAACCCAGGACAAATACATCAAGTGCATACAAGAGATAAACCAGCTTTAACATTGATAGAGATGCTTGGAAATCCAAAAGGATTGGATATGGATGATCATTATTATGAACCTCCTTTACTTAAAACAGTATAATTTTTATATATGATAAAAAGTATAGCTACCAATATATAAATATTTATAATAAAATATTATACAAAAGAGATAGTGGTAGTTATAAAAATAAAAAGAGTTGATAAAGGAATAATTTTACCAACTTATGCATACAAAGATGATGCCGCCTTTGATTTGAGATCTGCAGAAGATAAAATTTTAGCACCAAATGAAAAAGCAATTTTAAAGACAGGTATACAAGTAGAAATCCCAAAAGATCATGTAGGTTTAATATGGGATAGATCTGGATTAGCAGCTAATCATGGAATTACAACATTAGGCGGGGTAGCAGATTCATCTTATAGAGGAGAAATTAAAGTGATATTAAAAAATCTAAGTAATCAAGAGTTTAAGATTAATAAAAATGATAGGATAGCCCAAATGATAATCCAGCCATATGTCAAAGCTAAAATAGTAGAATCAGAAAACTTATCAGAAACTGAGAGAAGTGAAAATGGCCTTGGTAGTACAGGAGTAAAATAATGGATTGGCCATTATACGAAAAAGAGAATGTTATTTTAGGAAATCCTGGATCTAATGTAGGCATAGTTACATTATGGAGTCCTAGGAAAATAATAGCAGATAATATAGATTCTAACTTATTTTCAGCAATGGGTCAATTATACTTTAATGGAGGCATTAATTTTCTTTTAAGAAATTGTCTAGCAAATAAACAAATACGCTACATCATAATAGCAGGTCAAGATCTAGCAAAATCAGGAGAAACATTATTACTATTAAAAGAAAAGGGTATTGATGAAAAACATAAAGTTATAGATGCTCAAAATGCTCAATTACAAAAAGAAATAGCAAAAGAAGCAATTGATAATTTCAGGAATAATGTAGAGATAATTGATATGAGAGGTAAAACTCCTGTAGAGATAGCTACCAAGATTCAAGAACTTGAAAAAAAACCTAGCTACGGAGAACCAGAAACATTTCCAGAAACAAAAATAGAAGCACCAGAAAGATTCCCATCAGACCCAACAATACATAAAATAAGAGAAAAAACAATTGGTCGTGCATGGCTAGAGATTCTTTATAACATCATGAGGTTTGGTGCCACTAAAGCCTCTTCATATGGAGGAGACCAAAAAGAATTAATTAACATTTCAACTGTAATCACAGAAGAAGATCCGGATAATTTTAAATGGGAAGATTATTTTCAATTTACTAAGGAAGAATTAGAAGGATATATACCACAAGTAACAACCAACTTAAAAATTCCAGATGTAAACTATACTTATGGACAAAGATTATTTGAAGCTGAATTAAAAGACGGTTCTAAATATAATCAAATACAATTTATTATTGATTTATTAAGAAAAAAACCTCATAAGAGGAGTGCAATAGCATTTACTTGGAATTACGATAAAGACGCAAAAGGTGATGAACCACCTTGCATAAGTTTTGTTCACTGCCTAGTACAAGATGATGCCTTATACATGACTTCTTATATTAGAAGCAATGATATGTATGAAGCATGGCCAAGAAATGCATTAGCACTAAGAAAATTACAAAGTAATATAGTGAAAGAAATTTCAAAAGAAACATCATTAAAACTTGGAACATTAACAATCATTTCTGGAAGTGCTCATATCTATGAAAAAAACTGGACAGATGCAAAAGACATAATAGGAAAATATAGGGATAAAGAATTAATAAAATCAAGCCCACTAGGTAATTTAGTAAATTTTAAAGAAGATCCTAAAGGAAATTTCATTATAAAACTTAATGATGGAAAAATCACAGTAACTCACATAGGTACTGATGGTTCTCCAGTTAATGAATATAAAGGCAAGGTTGCTGGAGAAATAATTGCACAATTAGCAAATAATAACGTCCTATCAGAAATTTCTCACGCACTAGATCTAGGATCAGAATTACAAAAAGCAGAAATCGCCTTAAAAACAGGCAAACAATATACTCAAGATAAACCATTATAATAATGAGAAAAGTTGTTTCCGCAGCAATTATTGAAAATAGATAGTGCCAGAAAGATCACAGAGGCTTTAAAAAGAGATGGATACTTATAATGTTTTAACACAGATGGCAATAAAAATATACACAAGCGCAAACGATCCTTATTCTGATATGATAAGAAACCTA
>JBBSWZ010000023.1:0-2097 GCA_038046025.1 Nanobdellota archaeon
TAAAACAATTAGAAGAATCTGAAAAAAGAAACCATATAAAATTAGGAAAACAACTTGATTTATTCTCAATACATCAAGAAGGTCCAGGATTCATATTTTGGCATCCTAAAGGAACTATTTTAATTAATGAACTTACAAGATTCTGGCAAGATATTCATGAAGAAGAAAACTACAAAGAAATCAAAACACCAATAATCCTTAGTAAAGAACTATGGGAAAAGTCAGGTCATTGGGAGCATTACAAGGATAATATGTATTTCACAAAACTAGACAATAGAGATTTTGCAGTAAAACCCATGAATTGTCCTGGATCTGTATTGGTTTACAAAGAACATCTTCATAGTTATAGAGAATTTCCTTTAAGGTTAGCTGAACTAGGATTAGTTCATAGACACGAATTATCAGGAGTTCTAAATGGTTTATTCAGAGTCAGATCTTTCACACAAGACGATGCCCATATATTTCTAGAAGAATCTCAAATAAAAGATGAAATAATTAAATTAATTAATTTAATGGATTATTTTTATAAAAAAATCTTTAAATTTAATTATCATATTGAACTATCAACTAGACCAAAAAAAGCAATTGGATCAAAAGAAACTTGGGATAATGCAGAATCATCTTTAAAATCAGCTTTAACTAAAAAGAAAGTAAAATACAAATTAAATGAAGGGGGAGGAGCTTTTTACGGACCAAAAATTGATTTTCATGTAGAAGATTCTTTAGGAAGAAACTGGCAGCTTGGTACAATACAATTAGATTTCTCGTTCCCAGAAAGATTTAAACTTACTTATGAAGGCAAAGATGGAAAAAAACATCAACCAGTTATTATACATAGAACTATTTATGGCTCATTAGAAAGATTTATTGGTATTTTAATAGAACATTATGCTGGTAAATTCCCTTTATGGTTATCACCTATTCAAGTAAAAATATTAACAGTTACAGACAGGAATAATAAATTTGCTCAAGAAATTTATAAAAAATTAAAAGAAAATAATATTAGAGTAGAATTAGACAACAGACCAGAATCAATAGGGAGGAAAGTTAGAGATGCTCAGTTAGAAAAAATAACCTACACATTAACTCTAGGTGATAAAGAACAAAAAAGTAAAACATTAGCAGTAAGAACTTTAGATGGAAAACTTAAATTTGGGATAAAAATAGATAAATTTATTAAAGATATATTAAATGAAATTCAAGATAAAAAATGAATTTCCTAGAAAATCTAAAAACAATAAAAAATTCTAATATTTTTAAAAAGTGGAATAAAAATAATGCATATCTTACAAGTTGTTTCTTTATAGAAAAACAATGGCAATTTGATTTCTATTCAAAAAAAACTAAAACAATAACTTCCTTCATCATAGAAAACAATAAGGTTAAAATTCTTGAAAAAGATTCAAAAGTATTTCAAAAAGAAGTAAAAGACTTAGAAGAACTTAGTTTAGATAAAATAAAAGTAAATCTAGAACAAGCAATAAAGATACTCAATAAAATCAAAGAGGAAAAATCACCTTCAGAATCAATTATGAAAACAATATTAATACTTCAACATGATAAAGTACCTTTATGGAATCTATCATATATAACTTCTGCCTTTAATATATTAAATATAAAAATTAATGCTATAAATTCAAAGATAATAGAACAAAATTTTTCTCCAATTATGAGTTTTAAAAAACATTAAACAAAATAAGTTTGGTTTGCATAATACCAATTACCAGTACATTTTACTCTATGAATTGGTCTTCCATAATTTGGAATAAGTACAGTTTCCCAATTTTCATTATTCCCAGTATCTAAATATTGATAAGCATTTGTTGTTAAACTAATACGACTATAACTTTCATAATCATAAATACTTGCAGCACATTTACAAAACTTTCGTGCCTGATCACTATTTCTCCTTAAATATTGATGAGTCCCATCCCAACATTTAGTAGTTGTAGGTAATGTCGTTGTTGTAGTTGTAGTAGAAGTTGTAGTTGTAGTTTCAATAGGCACAGTTGATGTAGTAGAACTTGTTGATGTAGTAGTTGAAGAAACTGGTTTAACATTTAAATAAGCCCCATAAGCATCAACAATTCCAGCTCC
>JBBSWZ010000024.1:0-1407 GCA_038046025.1 Nanobdellota archaeon
CGCTTTGAATTCTGAACCTAAGCCTTGGCCAATAGAATAACCAAAGTTAGAAGTAACTCTTTGTAATAAATCAAATATTGTTCTTTCTTTTCTGAAAACTGCTAATTCATAATTAGTTATATTAGCTAATTTTAATGTTGCATTAATTGCTTCTTCTTTTCCGCCTAATTCATCTATTAATCCAATTTCTTTGGCCTCTATACCTAAATAGAATAAACCAGTTGCATAAGGTGTTAGATTTTTCTTTCTATTTTTATTAACATCATCAATAAAATATTTATGAATCTTAGCTAATTTTCCTTCTAGTAATACTCTTTGCTCGTTTGTTAAATTTGTATAAGGACTTCCTAGATCTTTATCTTTTCCACTAATTATACTTTGGTATTTAATACCATATTCTCCAAATAGATCAGAGAATTCCAAATAACTTCCAATAACACCTATTGAACCTGTTATACTTAATGGGTCTGCTACTATATGATCTGCTGCAGAAGCAATCCAATAAGCTCCAGATGCACCTACGTCCCTAATTAAGGCTACAACTGGCTTGTTCACTTTTTTTATTGAATCTACTACTTCTTTTGAAGGAACTACTGCACCGCCAGGTGAATTTATGTTTAGAATAATTCCTTTAATGTTGTTATCATTATTTGCTGCTTCTATGAAACTTACTATTGTAGAGGATGATAGTGTTGGTTGACTAAAGAAACTTCCATCACCATTCCCTGAGGTAATTACTCCCATTATAGGAATGACTGCTATTTTGTTTTTAATTTCTATCTTTGGTGCATTTTTATTGAAAACTATTATTAGTAATGTAATTGAGAGAATTATTATTATGGATACAATGATAGCTGATGTTTTTTTTGTTTTATTCTTTTTTCCCATAATTCAAAAATGAATCAAAGAATATTTAAAGCTTGTCTTTTTTACTATATTTATGATAGAAGCAACTAAAGAAATATTAGAACAAATTGAGAAAAGAAATATAAATACAGAGAAAGATTTACATAAATTAAAGGCTGAAATTTCAAGTAAATATAAATTAAAGCATGAACCGAAGAAAATTCATTTATTTTTAGAAGCTAGTAAAAACCAAAGGGAGAAATATAAATCAATATTAAAAACTAAGCCAGTTAGAACTTTATCCGGGGTAGCGCCTTTAGCCTTATTTGCTGTTCCTTTAGGATGTCCTAAACAAGCTCAATGTATCTTTTGTCCTGGAGGTCCTGGATCTGTTTTTGGTAATGTTCCTAAAAGTTATACTGGGAATGAACCTGCTTCTAGAAGGGCTGCAAGAAATAAATATGATCCTTATTTGCAGATATTTAATAGATTGGAACATTATGCTTTATTAAATCAGAATTTTGATAAAGTTGATGTAATTGTTATGGGTGGAACTTTTCC
>JBBSWZ010000024.1:1507-4341 GCA_038046025.1 Nanobdellota archaeon
TATTAAATCAGAATTTTGATAAAGTTGATGTAATTGTTATGGGTGGAACTTTTCCATTTTATCCTAAGGGATATAAAGATAAATTTATAACTTATACATATAAGGCAATTAATGATTTTTCTGAAATGTTTTTTGAGAATAATGAGTTAAATTTTAAGAAGTTTAAGGAATTTTTTGAATTGCCTACTTATGATATTAACGATATGAAAAGAGTTGAGAGAATACATGAGAAATTATTGGAATTAAAAAAAGAAAGTAGTTTAGAAATTGAGCAAAAAAGAAATGAAAATAGTAAGATTAGGTGCATTGGGTTGACTATAGAAACTAGGCCTGATTTAGGAAAATTAGATGAAGGTAATGAAATATTAAGTTATGGTGGGACTAAAGTTGAATTGGGAATTCAATCAGTTTATGATGAGGATTTGGAATTTGTAAAAAGAGGACATAATGTAAAAGATTCAATTGAAAGTATAAGGATATTGAAAGATTTAGGATTTAAATTACTATTCCATTATATGTTAGGATTAACTGAAGATAGAAAGAAAGATTTGGAAGGTTTGAAGAGATTATTTTCTGATCCCGATTTTAGGCCTGATATGTTAAAAATATATCCATGCTTAGTTATGCCAGGAACTGAATTACATGAGTTATGGATGCAAGGAAAGTATAAAGATATTAATACAGAGGAAGCTGTTGATATGATAGTTGAAGCTAAGAGATTTATTCCTAGATATTTAAGAGTAAATAGGATTCAGAGAGATATTCCTACTAATTTAACTGCTGGTGGTCCTGATAGGACTAATTTAAGACAAATTGTTGAAAAAAAATGTAAAGAGAGAAATGTTAAATGTAATTGTATAAGATGTAGGGAAATTAAGAATGAAGAAATTAAGAATCCTGAGTTGAAAGTTGAAGGATATGAAGCTTCTAATGGTAAAGAATTTTTTATTTCTATTGAAGATAATGATAAGATAATTGGTTTTTGCAGATTAAGATTTCCTAGTTCTTATTTAAGAGAAGAGATTGATGAGAAAACTGCTTTGATTAGGGAATTACATGTTTATAGTTCATTTGCGAGTATTGGTAAAGAAGGAAATGCACAGCATAAAGGTTTTGGAATGAAATTAGTTAAGAAAGCTGAGGAAATTGCTAAGGAAAATGGGAAAAGTAAAATTTTAGTTATTTCTGGAATTGGGGTTAGAGAATATTATAATAAGAAGTTAGGTTATAAATTAGAAGGAGTGTATATGTCTAAATCTTTGGATTAAATTTCCTTCTAACTATGTAATAGCTGATCAATAATAATACACTTATTAAAATGTTTAAACCATCAAATACTGGGAATACTTTTTCTTCTGAATAAACTCCACATTTTATTTTATCTGGTAATTTTAATTCGCCATTAATGCCACAATTTACATTATTATTCAATTCAGTACATTTGGCAGCTGAGACTGAGGTTGGATAACGGAAATCATCTGATTGACATTCACCATATACTACTTCTAGATCTGGGCAATTCCATTCACATTCAATATTTTCTACACAATTATTGCCATCCCATCTACAATCAGCAACTTGATTATTTGAGTTTAATGCATAACCAATACATCTTCCACCTGGGAGACCTTCTTCCTTATGTGCTTCGCAATCTTCTTGTCGTGTATAATGTTCGCAAGTTTTAATTTCATCACATGAAATACATCTATCTGGTAATAATAAGTTTTCATCATAGAAACAATTACCTCTGTCTAGTCCACAGAAGTTTACACATTGATTTGCACCACAACTTCCAAAGAATCTGTTACAATCTTCACAGCTTACACATTCTCGAGTGTCTATTGCTTTACAATCGTTAAAATCAATCCTACATGTATCTGGATTACAATCTAAATCTCCTTCCCATGATGATATTATATCACTACAACTGTTAATATTGTCGAATGTATTTCCGTCACATTCTTCTCCTGGATTGAGAGCATTACCGTCACAAATTGGAAGTGAGTTTATACAATTAGAATCATTATCAGCACATTTACATTGATTAGTGTTTAATTTACATTCTTGAGTGCATGTAATGTCTCCTCTTTCAAATCCTAATTCTGAACATTCGTTAATTCTTGGGTTAGGGTTGCTTGGAGTTCCTCTTGCTGTGGGATCACAAATTTCATTATCATCCAGTCTTCCATTTAAACAAGTAGGAATACAATCATTGATGTTTAAATCACAAGCGAAAGTATCTGTTCCACAGGTTAATTCTCCGTCCCAAGATGTACTTATAGACTTACAATCTAGATTACTTGGGATTGTATCATCGCATTGTTCTCCTGGATTAATTATGCCATCACCACATGATCCTTCTGGTATACAGGTAGTAGTTCCAGGATCACAAGTACATTTATCTGTGTTAAATGTGCATGATGTTTTTGTACATCCCATTGAACCTCCTGAGAATCCAAAATCTTGACATGTAACTGAGATATCTGTATTATCACATAGTTCTCGACCACCAGGGTTAGAATCTTCTCTGATGCTATTACCACAAAAACCAGTACATTCACTTACATCTAAGAAACATAAACTTGTACATGATACTGATCCTATCCATTGTGAATTAATTGTTCTGCAATTTAAATTAGTTGGTAGCGTTGTATCACATTCTTCTCCAGGATTTAAATTCTTATCTGGACAAATTCTTCCTTGTGTACCTTCACATATATTTGTATTGAATCTGCATTTAGAGTCACAACCCACATTTTGATTTTGAGGTCCTGTAAACCCAAGTTCTGTACATGTAGGAGTAGGGAAACCAGTTTCGCAAACTTCATCCTCTT
>JBBSWZ010000024.1:4441-7134 GCA_038046025.1 Nanobdellota archaeon
CCAAGTTCTGTACATGTAGGAGTAGGGAAACCAGTTTCGCAAACTTCATCCTCTTCAAAAACTCCATTTCCACAGCCAGTAGTTATGACTTCTGCTACTGTTAATAAATTGGAAAAATAATTTTGTCCATTAAACAAGGTGGAAAAGTAATAATTAGTTTGAGTTGAAAACTTAGAAGAACCTAAACTTAATTGTATTCTTATTTCATTATTAGAATTAAATTGAGTTGTACAATTGCCTTGGATATCACAATTAACTCCTGTTCCAGTACCTACTGTACCAAAAAATCCTGTTGGTACAGCTACTTTAAAATCATCAGTGCTTCCAGTATCTGAATATACACTAAAAGTAACTTCTTTTCCTGAACAAATACCATCTCCAATGATCTTCAACCCTATTATATCGCCTTGTTGTCTAGCATTTGTGAATATGTTTGATTCATCTATCTGCCAGTAAATTGCTCTTATTTCTTTGTTAATATTTAGTAAGGGATCAAACTCTGTGTGATCAATTTTTATACTACATTTAGGCTGGCAGCAGATTTTGTTATATCTATTGGATTCAGCACTTGCACAATCTGAGAGATGTGCATTAGTATCTGATGAGATGGCTCCAACGCAAGTTTCATCTAAAAGACCACACTCTTCTGTATTTGGAATATATCTACACTTTAATTCTCCAAAATAAACATCTGAATATCCTGAGGTGGATTTTGTATTTTTTTCTGCGTGTGCATTTGAATTTGAGGATAATCTTAAAATTAGATTATCAAATGTTCCGTCATTATTAAAATCTAAAGGAGTTCTTGTACTAAAATAAGGATAACAAGAGTTAATTGAATATTGACCATCTTGATTGAAGCTGGCTGCATGAGCATTATTGGGAGAAGATAATTTGAAAATTATGTTTTCTGCTGGACATTGATTTGCTTGAATTGTAAAACCAGGAAATGATCCAAAGGTATCTTCTGGGTAAGTTACTGTTCCATCTTTTGGTGAAGGATAACTAGCAGCATTTACAAATGTAGCTAATATTAGAATAAATATTAAAATCAATATTTTTTTAGTTTTTAGACTCATTAAATTCATCCTCTTTTGTTATAGCTATAATTCCATTTCCTAGATATATAAAATTTTCCCTAGAAACCGAAAAATATATATATATTGATTCATGATAAATGAGTATAGGAGTTACTTAATAATGATAGAATTAGGTGGTAATATTAAATTAGTTAATTTTGAAGGATTAGAGCCTGCATTATTAATAGTTGTTAAGAAAGTAGTTGGTAATTATACAAAAAAAATTTCTGAAAGTTTAAATGAATTTAAGAGTATAGAAGTGACTTTAGTAAATAAGGAAAATAATGAGATTAAAGTTAAAGTTGAAGCTAATAAATCTTATGAATCTAATGCTAAAGATAAGAATCTGTTTTTTGCTTTAGATAAGTGTTTAAGTGTTATTTTGAAGGAATAATTAAATTTATAAACCTTTTTTTATATAATGTATATTCTATGACAAAAAGAACAGGAAAATCAAGAAGAAAAACTAGGTATAAGTTTAGTAAAAAATCTGGAGAAAAAGGTAAAGTAAACATTGGGAAATATCTTCAGAGTTTTGAAGAAGGAGATAAAGTTTTATTGAAATTAGATCCTAGTGTCCATAAGGGATTATATTTTAGAAGGCATCATGGAAAAGTTGGAGTAATTAAGAGAAGAAGAGGCTTTTGTTATGAAACTAGCGTAAAGGAAAATAATAAGGAGAAGTTATTAATCATACATCCTATTCACTTAACTAAAGTAAGTAGAAATGTTAATAAATAGGTAAATATTAGGTTTCTAGAGGGTTTAAATGGCTGAAATTGAAGTAATAAATGAAAGACCAATTACTTTAGTGGAGACTAGAGAAATTATAGATAAAATTGAGAAGAGGGATAAAGAGCTAAATGAAAGGAGTAATAAAACTCTGGAATATATTAATAAAGTTGTTAAAAAATCTGAAAATATTAAGGAACTTATGGAAAAATTAGAGAAATTAGAAATTGCAAGATTAAAAGATAGACATATTATAAAATTAATTGATGTTCATCCAAAGGATTTAGATAGCTTAAAAACGATAATATCTGGGGAGAATATAACTCTTAAGCAGGAAGATTTGAAAAGGATATTAGAATGTTTAAAATAAATGAAGAAAGATGTCAGAGAGGAAACAGCAATTGTATTGGATTTCCTTCCGAATGGTTATCCATTCGATACAAGACCAATGCATCAAAAGACTCCTATAGCTCAAGCTCTCGGTAAAGAACATTTTATTCTACTTGAATTAGTGCCAAAAAAGGGTGTGTTTTTGCAACCTTATGAAGAGGTTTATGTTGGTGAAGGTAAAAGAGATAAAATACATCATATTTTAGGAAAAATCCCTATTGATAGGATGACTGAAACTGCTAAGACAGAGTTAGATTTTGTTGTTAGGGATTTAGTTGAAAAAAATGAGAAAAAATTTGTAAATTTCTTTAATACAGCTGGTCCAATAAACACAAGGAGACATCAACTTGAGTTATTACCTGGGGTAGGTAAGAAACATATGTGGGAAATAATTGAAACTAGAAAAGATAAAGAATTTGAAAGTTTTGAAGACATTAAGAAGAGGATTAAGTTATTGCCAAATCCTAAGAATACTATAATTAAGAAGATAAT
>JBBSWZ010000024.1:7234-9638 GCA_038046025.1 Nanobdellota archaeon
AGAAGAGGATTAAGTTATTGCCAAATCCTAAGAATACTATAATTAAGAAGATAATTTCTGATATAAAAGGAGAAGAGAAGCATAAGTTGTTTAGTTTTTAAAATGAGAAATATATTTCTTAGAAATGCAATTTTGAGTGTTTTAACAACACATAGAGAGTTATCTATTCCACAGTTATATAGGAGGATGTTGAGATCTCATAGTATTAGAAATTTATATCGTGATCAAGCATTGGATTGTCTGGATGAATTATCAAAATTGGGATATGTAACAAAGGATATGCATGAAATATATTCTCCTGTATTTGGGATGAAAGTTAAGGAACCTTATTATAAACTTACTAAATCTGGGTATGATGCCCAAAATGGGTTATTAGGTAGACATAGAAGAGATGATTTATTAGCTCCTAGAAACTGAATTGTTTTTTAATTTTCATCTGATTCTTGTTGATCTATTAAATGAATATTTGGACCAAACCATACTAATGGATGATTCACCTCTCTTTTGATCTACCTTTGATGGAATGGATTCCAATTTGTTGTATTTCAGCATAAAGTGATAAATTAAAATAGGGGTTAAGTCAACTCCAGTGAGTTGACCCGTTCTGATTAAAGTGATAGAAAAGCTAAAATGGAAAAGTCCCAGAGAATATTGGCACAATGGCAGATAGATTTCTTAAGATAATTGATGCAGTTAAAAAGCTATAGGGATATTATTATTCTAAAAACTATCTGACTAATTGTTTAAAGATTTAGTATGTAAAATTATAGTTCTCCTGACGTTTACTTTACAGCTCAAAAAAAATAGGTAAGTTTATAAATGGGTATTAGATGGTATAATTATGCATGTGAAAGACTAGTTCTTTTATATGATATATTAGGAGGAAAATATATATGGCATATGGTAGACAAAATTTCGATGGGCCAAGGGAAATGCACAAAGTAGTTTGTAGTGATTGCGGTGCAGAAACAGAAGTTCCTTTCAAGCCTGCCGATGATAGACCTGTCTTTTGTAGAGACTGTTATAGAAAAAGAAAAGGATTCTAATTCTAAGTGAATTAGTATTAAATAGTTAAATTTTATTTTTTAATTTTTTAATTTTTTGTAGGTTGTACTATGTTACCCTATCGTAGCTTTAATTCTTCTTATTCCCGATGCAGCAGATTCTTCTTTAAGAATTTTAAATTTACCTATCTCTTTTGTGTTTTTTACATGAGGACCTGTACAAATCTCTTTTGAGAAACCCCTTATTGTGTAAACTGAGACTTTATCTCCATATTTATGTTCAAAAAACCCTAAAGCTCCTGATTTTTTTGCTTTTTCTGGAGTAGTTTCTTCTTTTGTTACCTCTAACCCTTGTTTAATTGTTTCGTTAATTAAATTTTCTATTTTTTTTATTTCTTCTTGTGTTAGTTTTTCATTATGCGAGAAATCAAATCTTAATCTTTCTGGGGTAATGTTAGATCCTTTTTGTTGAACATGAGTTCCCAGTACCTTTCTTAAAGCCGCGTGTAATAAATGAGTTGCTGTATGAAGTTTAGTTGTTCTTTCTGATTGATCTGCTAACCCAGAACTGAAGGTTCCTTTAGTTGCTGTTCTGGAAAGGTCCTGATGTTTTTTGAATTCTTTTTCAAATTCTGTTTTATTAAATTTAATTTTATTTTCTTTCGCTAAGTCTTCTGTCATTTCTATAGGAAATCCATAAGAAGAATATAAGATGAAAGCATCTTTTCCATTTATTTTTTTATTTTTTATTAATTTATGAAATTGTTTTAATCCTTTTTCTAACACTTTTTTGAATTTTTCTTCTTCTTTTTCTAATTCTGATAAAATAAATTGTTTATTTTTGTTTAATTCTGGATACTCTGTTTTGAAATCATCTATTACTAATTTTGAAATTTCTTTAGCAAACTCGTGATCAATCCCCAGTTTTTTTCCATGTCTTATAGCGTTTCTTATTAATCTTCTTAATACATATCCCTGTCCTAAGTTTGATGGCGGAATCCCTCTGTCATCTCCTAAGATGAAGGTAGCTGCTTTGATGTGGTCTGCTATTATCCTTATTGATCTTTCATTTTTTGTTTTAGCTAAAGATTCAATTTTTTTGATTAATGGCTGGAAAGAATCTATATCGTAAACTGACTTTTTATTATTAAGAATCATAACTGTTCTTTCTAATCCCATCCCAGTATCTACATTTTTTTGTTTTAGTGGAATGTACTTGCTATCCTTTGTTTTGTTAAACTCCATAAAAACGTCGTTCCATATTTCTACCCATTTCTGGTCTCTTGGATTAAATTTTTTAGGAGGGTTTTCTTTAGAAGACCAGTAGAACATTTCTGTGTCTGGACCACAAGGTCCTGTTGTTCCAGCAGGGCCCCACCAATTATCTTTTTTTCCTAAAA
>JBBSWZ010000024.1:9738-19847 GCA_038046025.1 Nanobdellota archaeon
CCACAAGGTCCTGTTGTTCCAGCAGGGCCCCACCAATTATCTTTTTTTCCTAAAAAAACAATGCGTTCTTTTGGGATTCCTAGCGATAACCATGCTTTGTAAGATTCATTGTCTCTTGGAGCATCTTTATCTCCTTTGAAACACGAGACAGCTAACTTGTTTTTATCAAGGTTAAGGTATTTTTTGCTTGTTAAAAATTCATAACTCATTTCAATTGCTTCTTTTTTGAAATAATCACCTAAGGACCAGTTGCCCAGCATTTCAAAGAAGGTTAAATGTACTTCATCTCCTACCTCATCAATATCAACTGTTCTAATACATTTTTGTGAATTTACTAGTCTTTTTCCTTGAGGATGTTTTTGACCTAGTAAGTATGGAACTAAAGGATGCATACCAGCTGTTGTGAATAGAACTGTAGGATCATTTTCCGGTATTAAAGAACCTGAAGGTATAATTTTATGATTGTTTTGCTTAAAAAATTCTAGGTATTTCCTCTTTAACTCTCTAGTTTGCATAAGAGATTAACAATTAACTAAATTTAAAAATATTGCTATATAGAAATAGAGTCTAGTTTAGCTTTTATATCATTTAATTCTTTGATAAGCTCTTTTTCCTTATCTGATTTTGCTGGCTCTATATGCCTTTGTATTTCCAATGGTTGTTTTTTTACTATTATTTTTTCTTCTTTCTCTACTTTCGCTTTAAATTCTGGGAATTCTTTTAGATGTATAGATTTAGATAAATCTGATATTTCTTGAATTCTTTTTTTTAGCTCTGACATAACTTTTCTTTTTTCTGTTTGGGTTTCTTTTATTTTCAGAGCTGATTGTTGCATTTGGTTAGAAGATAAAGCGGATTCTAGAATTATTTTTCTTAAGTAATCAGAATTATTTAATTTTATATGAACATTACTTTTTAAAGGCATTTAAACCTCGAAAAGATTTTTGTCTACATCTAGTAATTTATTTTTAATTTCTGCTATTTGTCTTTGCCACTGAGCTAATTCTTTGTCTTCTTGTGATTTTAGTTGATTTAGGTCAATTAACAATCCTTCTGCTTCAGAAATCTTTGTTTTTAAATCATCTAAAGTTTTTAATGCTGCCTTGTACTGTTCTATTTTGACAAAGATTGGTTGTGATCCTGAAACTTGTGACATTGAATACGATTGGAATGGTTCTTTAAATAAGGGTCTTCTTGTTGGCGGCTGAAACTCTTCAAAATCTGTTTCTTGGTATATGTGTTCTTGTTCTTGTGGTTCTTCTTCAAACTCAGGAAGAGGTAATTTTTTAAATGGAGGTAATGAAATGGATTTTGGAAATGAAGATTCTTCTGATCCCTCTACATATTTTGGAAAAACTGGTAAAGCTGAAGGTCTTCTTAGTGGTTGCCTACCTAATTCTTTAACCCCCTTATTTTTTCTAAACAATCCCATAATTATAATTAAACTTTATTGTTCATATATTAACCTTTTCTTGTTATATTTGAGTGGTAAATCAAAGTTTGTTTATTTTTGCAGCTAATATGAAGTCGTTTTCTGATAAACCTTTTATTGCATGAGTTGATAATGTAATCTTTAACTTTGAATAAGAGATTTCTAAGTCCGGATGGTGTTGTTCTTTTTCTGCTATTTCAGCTATTTTATTTACAAATTCTATATTCTCTTTGAAATCTTTGAATTTGAAGGTTTTTTCTATTTTATTGTTTTTTAAAATCCATCCAGGAGTTTGTTTTAGAAATTCTTTTGATTGTTTTTCAGTTAATTTGGGTGTATTACCTTCACAGGGTGTGCATTTTTTTTGCGTTAGGTTCATTTTTAATCCTTTAATTGTATTATTTGAAAACCATATTTTTCAATTTCTTCTTTTGTCCAAAATTTTTTCCTGATTTCTATTTACCACTATAGGTAGTTAGAAGTATTTTTAAAGTTTATCTTATATATTTTAATCTATGGAATATAAGGGGATAGCTATATCAGGACTTCCTGGATCTGGAAAAACTACTCTTGCTAAAGAAATTTCAGAGATATATGGATGGTCTGTTTTTTCAATAGGTCAATTATGGAGAGAAAAGTGGAGAAGTTTATATCCAAATGGAGAAGTATCTTTTGAAGATTTTTGGCGTAATACTTCTTTGAGAGATAATCTAGGACTTAATCTTAAAGCTAGAGAAGATTTTAGGGAAGGAGGAGTAATAATAGATACAAGATATGCTATCTTCCTTAAGGATTTACAATATTTAATGATCTTTGTTATGGCTGATATTAATACTAGAGCTAAAAGATTACTAAAGGATAAGAAATATGGGGATAAAACGTTAGGGGAAATTAAGGATGTTTTGATTGCTAGAGAAAGAGATGAATTAGCAATTGGAAAGCAACTTGTAAATGATGATTATGATTATAGAAAAGCTATAAATTATCATACTGTTCTTGATTCTGGTTTATTAACAGTTGAACAAGAAGTAAAGATTGTTAGAACTCTTATGGAATCTTGAGATAATATAGAGGATTAATATCCTTCTAGTTTTTTTTGTTCTTTATTATTTTTATGATTTTTCCATGAAATCCAAGATTTACGGAAAATTTCAGGATGTTTTTCCCAATTTTCTTCTAAGAATTTTTGTGTTATCGGATTTGACATATATCCTGGACCTATCTCTCCATAAGCTTTTTTAATTTCTTCTATTTCGTTATCTCTTGTAACCTTTGCAAGTATCGAAGCTGCTGCAACTAATTTTGATTTAGATTCCATTTTGTGATCTACTATTAATTCTGTATTTTTATTGTTTAATAATTTTTTAACATATTCTTTGTAATGCTCTTTATTTGGTGAAGGAGAGTCTATATGTGCTATGTCTGGTTCTAAGTCGTTTATAATATTGGCTGATTTATGTGCTTCTAACCAATTTAAATTCAATTCCTGTGACATTAAAGCCTCATCTATTTCTATTGGTTCTATAATTATTATCTTATAATTTGTAGAGTTAATTATTTTTGGATATAGTTCTTCTCTTTTTTCTTTTGTTAGTAATTTTGAGTCTTTTACTCCTTTTAGAATTGTATCCACTTTAGATTCATCTAACATGACTCCTGCTATCACTAAGGGGCCGATGACCGGGCCGCGACCGGCCTCGTCAATACCTAGAATATTTACCATAGTACAATAAACTTGAGAACTGATTATTAAATGTTTTGAAAAAATTTATATATTTTGATTGTATTTTTAATTAACATGAAAAAAATAGGTGTTGTTTTAAGTTCTGGAGGTTCTAAGGGAATAGCACATATCGGTTTTCTTAAGGTTCTGGATAAATATAATATTCCTATTAATAGGTTAAATGGATGTAGTGCAGGTGCCTTTATTGCTGCCCTTTATGCAAGTGGTATGTCTGGAAAGGAGATTGAAACAGGAGCTTTAAATACTAATTGGAAGAAAATCTTTCATAGAGGCTCTGTTATACCTTCTCTTGGATGGGTAAATAGATTAAATTTGAAAAGGTTTTTTAAATCTTTTTTGAGGAATAAAAAGTTTTCAGATTTGGAGTATCCATTGGATGTAGTTGTTTCTGATTTAAAACCTAATCTTGAGTTAAGAAGTAAAATTATTAATAAAGGAAATGTTGTGAATGCTTTAATGGCAAGTATTTCAGTTCCTTTCTTTGTTAAGCCTGTCAAGATTAACTCAGAGAAATTGTTTGATGGGGGGGTATTAGATCCTTTACCAATAGATTTTATTGAGGATAAAGTGGATCGTGTTATTGCTTCAAGTGTCTATAATGGTAATTTAATAAATCAAAAGAATAAAATTATTACTGTTTATACTGATCTAGGAAATTTATCATGGTTAGATTATTCTAAAGTTAATGAAACTATTAAATTAGGAGAGATTGCAACTAAGAATAAAATAAGAGAGATTAAGAAATTAGTTAATTAATACGTTGTACTCCAAGTATTGTTAAGTCATCTTCAAACTCTGTTTTTCCTGTAAATTTTTTAAGATCTGTAAAAACATCTTCTATCTTTTCATTTATTGTAGTCTTACAGTTTGATCTAAATGAATTAATTATTCTTTCTTCTCCAAATTGCTCACCATCGGGATTTATTCCTTCCCAAAAACCATCTGTGTAAATTAATAATGTGTCTTGTGGTTCAATTTGGAATGTTCTTTCATTTTTATTATAATCAATATCATCATCTAAGAAAGGAAATCCGATTACAGCAGCGGAGGAACCGCCCAATTGTTGATTATCCAATATTTTTCCGTTTGCAAAATTAAAAACCCTATAAAAAGGATGTCCAGCATTACAATATGTTACATTTCCATTATTATCTATAACAAAGTATGCCATTGTTATAAAAGAGGCATTTTCCATTAATATCTCACTTAAATGTTCATGTAGATTCGATAATACCCTTCCAGGATGTTTCTTTGTTTCATTATCCATTGATTTAACATGACTATGTAAAGGTAAAGTTAAAAGCACTTGTGATAGATCGTGACCACTAACATCTGCAATATAAAGAGCTGTATTTTCTTTATCTATTGGTATTACGTCATAAATATCTCCTCCTAATTCATGAGCGCTTTCATAAAACCATCCAAAATTAAATTTATCAGTATCTCTTATCTTAGGTAGATGTGATTTAAAGACTTGTCTTGCTGCCTCTAATCTTCTTTCTTTTTCTTTTAATTCTCTTTCTGCTTCCTTTCTTTTTCTTACTTCTTCTTCTTTGTACATCCTTAATACATATCGTTGTTGTGCTACTTCTACTTCTAAGTCTCTCTGTCTTTTTTTAGAATTTGTTTTGGCTCTAATTCTTTCTTTAATCCTGGTAGGTTCAAATTGTACAACATAAACTCTTTTTTCTAGGTTCTCTTCCGGGCTATAAACTTTTTGATGATCCAGAAATTCTGCTGGTTTTTTTGGTTCGCCTCTGGAATTGAGATAGACTGTAGGAACTGCTCTTAAAAACCTTTTAGTAAGTCTATCATCATTATCCAAAACAAGCTCTGTAAGGTGAAAGGCCTTTTTTCTTATTTCTTCATCACTAAATTTTTCTTCTGATTCTGATATGCCCATTATAAATTTATCTTTCAGTCTCTTTACATAATATGGTAAAGTGGCTTTTGTTATTTTTACATTTGTTCTTGGAAGGACTAGAGCTTTTATAACATGTACAGGAGTAGTTTGCATATCAATTAGAGTGGAGAAACCTTTTGCAAAGAGATTAGAAAGTTTGTATACTGCTTCTATTGAAAAAAGTCTTCTTGCTGTGTTAATGTATTTGAATCCTCTATGTAGTACTATATCTCCTACTTCTGTATAAGGGTCTTCTATACCTGCTATGACCGAAGTTGCCTCCATTAGCGCAATATATGTGAGTCCATTCAAGTTTTGATTTTGATCCTGAACTAAATCTCCAAGTTCTTTTTTACTTTCATCTGGGAAATGGTGTGAGTGAACATAATCTAGGATTCTACTTGATGGTGCTTCTGGATCTTGGGCTTGTATAGGTTTTCCTGAAAGTTGGTTTGCTAGCTCTAAGGCCAGCATTGCATAAGTACTTGAAACTTCTTCTGCAAATGGATCTTCAATAGTCCCAAGATATTTTAATATTTCTGATTCCATCTTTTGTATTGGAAAAGTAATGTTTTTAAAACTTATTACTTAATAAGTTTTATATATTTCTAGATTTTAAAATATATTATGGAAAAAGGGGTTTTTAGTAAATTACCTGTTAGAGTAGTTGAAGCTAGTGCTTATTTTATTGAAAAAGACTTTAAATTACTTAAGAGATTGTTAAATAAAATTGATGCTGATGTTCTTGAAAAAATATCTAGGGATAAGGCTTTGGATATTTTTTATTATGCAGCTAAGAATGTTCCTGCATATAAAGAATTTTTAAAGAGGAATAAAGTTAATATTGATAAAATAAATTCTATGGATGATTTTGATAGTGAAGTTCCTATTAGTACCAAGGAAAATTATATTAAGAAATATTCTTATGAATCAAGGTGTTTATTTGGTAAATTTCCTGAACATGGAAATATAGATGAAAGTTCAGGATCTAGTGGAAAACCTACTGAATGGATTAGGTCAAAAGATGAAGAAGAAAGACTAAGGCAAGCTGCTAGATTTGAATATTTTTATAGTTTTAAACCTGAGAAAAAGAAATATATTTTGATTGGTGCTTGGTCAATGGGTGCTTGGGCAACTGGTGTGAAGTTTGCTGAATTGGTTGAAGATTTTGCTTTGATTAAAAGTACTGGGCCTGATATAGGTAATATATTAGACACAATTAAAATATTTGGTAATAAATATAGTTATTTGATAGCAGGATATCCTCCATTTTTGAAAACTTTAGTAGATGAAGGTAGTAAAAGATTAGATTGGAAAAAATATAATATCGATTTAGTAACTGGTGGTGAAGGTTTTGTTGAGGGATGGAGAGATTATATGAAAAAAAAATTAAGTAATCCTATAATAATTTCTAGCTACGGATCTAGTGATATAGATATTGCGGTAGCTTTTGAGACTCCTTTAAGTATTTATATTAGAAGAAGGTGTAACAAAGATAAGAAATTGAGGAAAGCTTTATTTGGTAGTGCTGAAAGATTGCCTATGGTTTTTCAATATGATCCAACGCAACATTATATTAAGAATACTACAAATAAGGTTAATGGAAAAAACGTTAGTGAGTTTCATGTTACTTTATTAGATAAGAAAATTGTTTCTCCAAAGGTAAAATATAATATTCATGATGAGGGCGGAGTTTTAAAATTCAATGATGTTGTTAATATATTAGAGACTTGTGATAAAGATTTTTTTAAGAAATTTGGTGATGAGGAAGATATATTAAGATTACCCTTAGTATATGTTTATGGAAGAAGTGATGGTACTGTAAGTGTAGATGGTGCTAATGTTTATCCTGATCAGATTGATATGTGTATAAAATCTGATAAAAAATTAAGTGAAATTACAAATTCTTTTAAAATTGAGGTAAAACAAGATATTGAAAGGAATATAGAGTTTAGGCTAATATTTGAATTAGCTGAGAATGTGAAGAATAATCCCGGGATTAAGAAAAAGTATCATGATGTTATTGTTAAAAAATTATGTGAGATAAATAGGGATTTTAAAGAATCTTATTCTAAAAATAAAAAAGTAATAGATCCCATAGTAGAAGTTTATGATTTTGGTAGAGGTGTATTTAGTAAAGATAAGGAAAAAATAAAGAATAAGTATATTATAAAAAAGAAAGATGTTTTAAATTATGCTTTGATTGGTTTTTTGGTTTCTATTTTTGGATATTTTGGAATTACAAATAATTTAACTGGTGCTAGTGTTTATAGTGGATTCGAGATTACTAGTCTTAATTTATTTAATATATTATTGTCAACTATTGGTATATTTACTTTGATAATTGGTTTTGTTTATTATAGCAGGATGAGGAAGATGAAATTAATTGGGTGAATAGATTATACCAATTGAGGCTTTCCATCCTCTTAAATCAAACGGAGCTATTCTAGCATCAAAATCAGCATAACTGTAACCAGCTGACCAGAAAAATCTGACATTATCTCTATCTGTAGGTAAAAACCACAATTCTTTCATAGGTTCCATGTATAAAGATGCTCCAACTCCAAATCCTAAACCGCGTGCCGTTGAGTGCATTTTAGTTTCATATAAAGTTGGTGTTCCTGGCAGGCCTAATTCTATTATTGTGTCTGCATTAGTTGTGATGTACCAATCTAAAGCAGTATCAATGCTTAGGTTCGCGTAAATCGGATTTTCTTTATTAAAAAGATTGGGAATGTGAAATCCTTCTGGTTTTGGGAAATAATTAAATCCTAAACTTGCTACTAATGATTCCCTCCATATTTGTGTGTCAAAGTCTATTAAACCTGATCTTTCGCTTTTTACTACCCCTTTTCCATAAGATATGCTCCAATTCCATGTTGATTTTTTTAAAAATGATTCTAGAAAATCAGGTAGTTCAGATAAATCATATCTATTAAAAGAATACATTAAACCTATTGCAGGAACAGCTAATTGGCCTAATCCTAAATTTCCTTTGTCTGCTCTGTCATCAAAAGTTTTTAATCCTCCATATGGAGCCACTAAGCTAAGACCTTTATCTAGTAACTTAATAGTTCTTTCTGATTCTCTAAGTAGTGGATGTGAGAATGTTAGTGAAAAGAATAATGCATCTGGCTCTGTTAATGAGGTAACTAATTCTGGTAATGTTTTAGGATATTTTTCTCTTGTAATTGTTTTACCTAGGAAATCATATTCTACTTGAGGGCTTTGGAATGAATAAGTTGGGGTGAGTAATTGTAAATTTATATGTTGATGAGCTGATTTTTTTGCTTCATGTTTTCTAGCATTATTTACTGCTTTTTTTATTCTATTTTCTAATTCTTGTGGATTGTTTGTTTTTGTTACCGAGATGTTGTATTTTAATTCATCATCAGAAGGTGTTCTTGCTTGAGGTTTAAGGATTTTAGTTGCTCTTTCTGTGAATATTGGTATATCATTATCTAATGAACAACCGTAAGTTCCTATGGTTAATAGTGCTGTACCTAAACCAGTTGCTATAGCTTTTTTTGTTTTGTTGTATAAACTTGAAATCATAGAGATATTGCGTAATAGTTTTTAATATAAAACTAATGTTATTTGGATGTTGAGTGAAAATTGATTAATTTGCTAGTAATTTTCTTATGAATATGTCATTATTTTGGTGAGAAGTGAAATTAGGTTAAGAAATCTATATTCTGTAAGATATATATTAGACCCAACGGACAAAGGACAGGTGCGCGTGAGACTTATAAAGAATGGAATATTATATGGTTTTATGGAGTTAGCGGGGGAAGGACATCCAGTTAAAAACTTGTATTCTTAACATTTGAACCTCCGACCGACCCAGAATATGTAATTGCCTACATAATCATTTGGGTGCCTCAAGACAGCTTATGAGCCCTACCCGCAAGCTTTAATCTTGCTTGTAACGGACATTTAGGTCTTTTAATAAGATCTCCTAACTGTCCTATTGCGGTTTATTTTTGGTAAATCCCCGCTTTGAGACTTTCGGCTCAATGCCCCGCCAAGGTACATATAGAATTTTCCTTTAAAAACCTTTTCATAAGTTTTTTATTTAGTTAAATTAGGTTAAATTGTAATGATAAAAATTGATGGATCTATTGGTGAGGGAGGAGGGGCTATAACTCGTATAGCTCTAGGTTTAAGTGTTTTAACAAAAAAACCTTTTGAAATATTTAATATAAGAAAGAATAGGAATAATCCAGGATTGCAAGAACAGCACTTGCAAGGCATTAAAGCTATAAAAAAATTATGCAGTGCTGAAGTTAAAGGAGCAGAATTGGGAAGTACAAGTCTAAGTTTTATTCCAGGAAAAATCACTAAGGATCAATTAAGAATAAAAATTGGAACAGCCGGCAGTATAGCGCTAGTTTTACAATCCTTACTAATTGCATCAATTAATAACAACCTAAGGATTAGAATTGAAGGAGGTGGAACTTGGAATAAATGGGCTCCATCTGTTTTGTATTTAAAGGAAGTTTTTTCTAAAATGATGGAGAAATTTGGATATTTAATTGAAATTGAGATATTAAAAAATGGATTTTATCCTAAAGGAGGGGCTTTAGTTGAAGTTAAAGTTAAGAAAAATAATTTAAGAGAAATAGATTTAAGTGAAAATGGAGAATTAAATTTTATTAATTGTGTTTCTGTTGCTACTAAAGATTTGAGAAAAGGAAAAGTTGCTGAGAGACAAGCGAATAGTGCATTAAGAATTTTAGGAAGAAAATTGCCAGAAGTTAAGATTAATAGCTCTATTAATTATGTTGATTCTTTAAGTACAGGTTCCGGTATTTTATTAGTTGCTAATTATAGCAATACTATTTTAGGGTATGATGTTGTTGGTGAAAAAGGGAGATTAAGTGAGAAAGTTGGTGAGGAAGCTGGATATGGTTTATTGAAACATATTGAAAATAAAGTTTTAATTGATAGCTTTATGTTAGATCAAATATTGCCTTATTTAAGTTTAGTTGGTGGGAAGATTAAGTTTTTAGAGATGACTGAGCATGCTA
>JBBSWZ010000025.1:0-3367 GCA_038046025.1 Nanobdellota archaeon
TATCAAAGCATCAAAACATTATTTTTCAATCTCTATCTACAATGCTTTTATATTCAAAACCAGAAGCAATTGAAAGATTTGTTCAGATTATAATTGCAAAGACAAAAAATGCAGGGGGCTCAATTTTTTTCACTATTGAAGAAGGCATGCACGACAAAAAAGTAATATTTGGACTAAAACACCTAATGGATGGAGTAATTGAAGTAAAAAACAAGAAAACTAAGCTAATTACCTCATAGGAATCTTTAAATACGAATAACAATACTATAATTAGTATGAACAAAGGTAAGAAAAAAAGTACATTTAAAAGTACGATTAATCGTAAAAAAATAGAAAATCAAATTTTAGAAACCTTAACCAAGTCAAATAAACCTTTATCTACCTCTGAAATCTCATTTATTATAAATAAATCTTGGCACACGGTACTTAGGCATTGTCTAGATCTAGAATTAGAAGATAAAGTCTCTAAATTTAATATGGGAAGGGTAAGTGCCTGGCTAATCAAAAAATGAAAAATACAATAGAAAAGGAAAGTGAACTCAAGGAATGGTTTATTAAGAACCATCAAAAATTAGGATATAGAAAAATTGTCAGAAAAGATATTGGTATTTTTCCTGATTTTATAGTTCTGAATAACCAAAATAAAGAAGTAAGAGTAGAATTAGAAACTAAAGCTTCTAATTTTATTCTACATAAGCATTCAATGGAGGAAGTTGATGAGATAGTTTGCATTAAAAAAGATATTAAATTACCAAAATCAATAAAAGAGGTAAAACAATTAAAATTTAAAGAACCCTCTAAAATAAAGGTAACCTTGAGTATAGAGGAAGAGATCTATAATTCTTTTCAAAAGTTTTGCGAAGAAAATGCTGTTATGCTATCTAAGAGGATAGAGTTATTCATGAAAAAAGAGATGGAGAATAAAAAAAGGAATGAAAGGGGACCATAAAAAAGTAGAGATAAAGATATTGTATCTAGTTTTGATTATTCTAATAAGTCCTCTTACCTTTTCAGATGAAATATTTTTTGATGATTTTGAATCTGGAAATTTAAATAATTGGACATTAAATACATCTGGCTTAGCAACAAACTGGGAAGCCTCAACTGAAAATCCATATCAAGGCACATATCATGCATTATCAAAACCAAGAGAACCATTAGAACCAGCAAGCATTATGGAAATGGCAATAAATACTTTAAACTACCAAGACATAATATTTGAATATCAAAGAAGATTAATTAGTATAGGCAGTAGTGATGAATTTCAAGTAGAATGGTATAACGGAAGTATATGGACTATAATAGAACAAACTAGTTCAAATTCAGAAAATGATCAAAATTATGTAGCAAAATCATTTTCTTTAACCTCTTCAGCAAATGAAAATACTAATTTTAAGATAAAATTTGAATGTACCTCAGATGGACAAGCAGAACGATGTAGAGTCGATAATGTAAATATTACAGGAGCTACTGTAACAACTACGACTACCACAACCACAAGTTCCACAACTTCCTCTACCTCCTCAACTACAACAACTAGTACATCTTCAACTACAACCACAACAACCCTACCATCCAACTTAGCGCCATTAATAAATAGTAATGGGACTATAGTAAATGAAATAGAAAAAGATCCAGAACATAATGAAGAATTTTTCATACAAGTAAACCTATCAGATCCAGAAGATGACACAATCATTTATACAAATTTCACACTAATAAATCCAGACAATACCAAAGTAATAGACAATATAGTGGGAGCAAACTATTTTATAGAAAATTTCTCAATCTGGAACTCTACAAAATACACAATCAATGATTATGGTTTTTGGAATTGGTCATTTGAAGCTTCTGACGCTAATAACACAATACAACAAAACGGAAGTTTTAGAGTATTTAGTGATCTATCATTTTTCCCAGAAGAATACTTATCTACTCCAGACCCTTACAATGAAACTTTAATTTGGAATATAACCATGTACCATAAATCAGAAGAATATTATGATTTTAATTTCAGTTCAATAATGGATACTAATTTCACTATAATTTTCCAAGAAATGAACTCTACAATTAGTACATTAGAGTTCAATGACTCAAATTTATACAAAAATCAAGTAATAATACAAATAGACAATAACATCATCCAAAATGACATCTACTTTGGGAATATAACAATCACTAGAACACTTGATAATAAAGACTTTACAATACCATTAAAGATTGGTATAAATCCTCCAAGCGGTGATATAGATGCCTTCTTCAATAGCACATTAATATGTTCTAATGGGATTTGTGATATAGATACAACCATGGAAAATGATGAATCAAAAATTTTTACATGGATGTTTAATAATACAGGCAATTATTCTTTAACAAGCTGCACACCTAGCATTACAGGATTCAATATAACCAGCTTTGGAAGTTTTTCTTCATCAATCTTTAATCTTAATATTTCTGAATCTACAGAATTATCACTAACTATAAATCAGCCATCTATAAACACATATTACGGACAAATAGAAATAATATGCACCGCTACAGCTTTAGGCTATAATAATTCGCTTAGCTCTGATACAGATAATGTTCCAAATATTAAATTATTAGTGGTAGCAGATTCTGGCTCATCATCACCTAACCAAGGAGGCGGTGGCGGTTCTGGAGGAGGTGGTGGTAACACTGTAATAATAAATGAACCATCATCAGAAAAAATAACTGTATTTAATCCACCACCATTAATAACAAGAGAAACTCCTCAACAGCCAGAAGGACCAAAAACAGAACCAGAAAAAGAGGAAATTTTACAGGTTGAAGAAAAAAATATCTTTAATAAAATCAAAGACATAATACCATTCTCCATAAGTCTATTTCCTTTATTATTATTACTGATCATTACTATTGTAGGGTTATATGAAAAAGACAAGAATAAAGAGAATAAGAAATTAGCAAAAGAAAGTGCAGAAATGGCACTTGAAAAAGATGGATTCAAGATTAAAAAATCAACCAAAGCATCAAAACTGCTAGAAACATTACAACAATTAAAAAAAGCTGGTAACATACAAGGTTCAGCTATAATCTCAAAAGAGGGATTAATAATTGCTTCTGACATTTCAAAGAGTAAAGGAGCTGAAAAATTCTCAGCAACATCAGCACTAATGCTAAAGACAGCAGAGTCCACCTTAGAAAGATTAAATAGAGGAAAATTAAATCATATAATAATAAATGCAAAAGACAAAAAATTAATAGCTACTCATGCCGGTAATAAAGGAATCCTTGTTAGTTTAACTACAACTTATGGAAAACCAGGACTTATTTTATTAGAAATAAAGAAAACAGCTAAAAAAATAGAAAAAATATTAGAATAAGTTAT
>JBBSWZ010000025.1:3467-6780 GCA_038046025.1 Nanobdellota archaeon
TTTTTGCGCCTTAGGCTAATCTCTATAGTACTTACTCTAACTTGCCTACCTTCCTTGTTTTGGAATTCCTCACTATCTAATTTAACGTCTTTCACTTCAATTTGTCCTTCTAAAAATCTCTTATTAGCCACTTCTGCAACATCAACACATCTTGTAATAAATTTACCTCTCCCTTTTATTACCACCTCATTAGCTCCTTGTGTTGTAAATTGCATTATAACTCCAGTTACATAGTTCATAAATGGTTTACCACCTATATACACAATGTGGTCATCATCTCTTCTTATTCTTCCTGTAGTCTGTTTTTCTTCTGCCATTTTTAAATTCCCCCTATATCAATCAATGGTTATAACTCGTCTCAATCTTAGCAATTAACATTATTAGTATAATACCTTGCTTATCAATTGCTTATTTAAATAGTTTTCTGATCTTTATTTTGCCTGACTAACCTAGTTAAATAACCAGCCATTACATTCCTTAATTTCTTACTTGGAACATCAGCAAGTTCTAGAACAATCTTCTTATTAGTATTAAAATCTTCTTTAAATTTACCGGGATTATCTTTAATCAGTTTATTTGAAACCCTCTTTACTAATGTAGTCTTTATCCTACCCATAAATAATCTAAAAAAAGACTTATTTTTAAAGCTTTCCCTTCCATTTGGAGAGGATTATACAAATACTTAAAAATACATCATTTATCAAAAAAGGGATGATAGACCTAAGTATAATCATCCCAGTACATAATGAATCAACCAATTTGGGTATATTAAATAATGAATTATCCTTAGTTTTAAATCAACTCAATATAACCTATGAGATTATATTTATAGATGATGGAAGTACAGATAATTCATTTTACATTTTAAATAAAATTAAGGAAAAAAACTCAAAAATAAAAATTGTAAAATTTATTTCAAATTACGGACAAAGTTCAGCAATCGCAGCAGGTGTAGAAATAGCAACTGGAAAAGATGTTATAACTATGGACTCAGATTTACAACATGACCCTAGAGATATACCAAGGTTATTAAGAAAATTAAATGAAAATTATCATGTTGTTTGTGGTTGGCGTCCAAACAGAAACAAAGTAGAATTCACCAAATCCTTTTTCTCAAAAATATCAAATTTCTTAATAAACAGAATAACAAAATTAAGACTTCATGATTCAACCGGTGGTATGCGTGCTTTCAAAAAAGAAGTGATTGAAAACATTGAAACTTATGGAGAGATGCATCGCTATTTGCCAATTCTCGCAGCCTGGAAAGGCTACAAAATCACAGAAATTCCAATAAATCTCAGAAAAAGAAAATATGGAAGATCTAAATATGGTATCACAAGAATATTTAGAGGTTTTCTAGATTTATTAACAGTAAAATTCCTAGTTTCCTATTCAACAAGACCATTGCACATCTTTGGCAGCTTAGGATTATCTTTAGGCGCTCTAGGCTTCCTAGGGAGCTTATATTTAACAATCAGAAAATTATTCTTCAATATTGGAATTACTTCTAATCAACCACTATTCCTATTATTCCTATTGTTAATGATTTTAGGAACTATTTTTTTATGTTTTGGTTTTATAGCAGATATGATTTCTCTAGATACCATCTCATCAGGAAAAAGAAAGACATACATTATAGACAAAGTAATCAAATAGAGCAAACAAAATTAATATGCCAAGCGCTCCTATTTACTAAAGGAACTTTAACTAATGCCTTATCAATCAATATTAACAATTTAGATAATAATTTATTCTTAGCAATTACTTGAAAAATAGGAAAAATCTCAGGTGAAGCTAATATGGGCATTCCAATATATCCAAAATATTCCTTCTTCTCAACTTTAAAACCTAAACCTTTCAACAAAATAAAAAATTCTTTTTTATTTAAAATTTCATGTTTCTCAAATCTTTCTTTGTTCATTATCTGATTTATCTTTCTAGGGATCCACATAACAAAGTTATCAAATGGTTCAGTTACTACTAATTTTCCTTTTTTCTTCAAAACCCTCTTCATTTCTCTTAGGCTTTTCCCATAAGAGTGAAAATGATGAATAGAAGCCCTGCAAAAGATAATATCAAAAAAACCATCCTTAAATGGTAGTTCTTCAGAATCAGCCACTTTTACGTTAATAATTTCTTTTCTAGCAGCTTCAACCATCTCCTTAGAAATATCAACACCATACAACTCCAAATCTTTATCTTTCAAATCTCTTAATAACAATCCAGAACCACAACCATTATCTAAAATTTTAGCTTTTGGAAATAAATTCACAAATTTAACAAAAGATTCATTCCAATATTTATGAAATAAACCAGATCCTACAAAATTTAAAACATTCTCATAATCACTAGCTATCTTTGAATGAACATACCTTTCATATTCAATTTTTTCTTGCTTTTCCATCTAAGCATTCCTTAGCAAAATATTTCTACAATTTTTAGAACAACACTCCTTTAATTTAACAACGCAATCATCACAGGCTATAAATCTTTGATCACATTTCACATAGGCACAATTATGATAATCAGCACAAGGCAATCTGCATAACAGACATTGCGTGATAGGATCTGCTTGTTCCTCAGGATTTATATCTATTGCACCCCTATCATCAAAAACAAAACACTTACCTTCCCAATATTCATTTCCACATTGTTTCCCATATTCTAATACCCCACCATGTAACTGAAAAACATTTCCAAATCCATTCTCTCTCAAATATGCAGAAGCTTTTTCACACCTAATTCCACCAGTGCAATAAGTTACAATCTTCTTATTCTTAAATTTCTTTAACTCTTCTACAACCTTAGACCATTCTCTAAAAGTATCTATAGAAGGATTAATAGCTCCTTTAAATCTTCCAAGTTTATATTCATAGTCATTTCTAGCATCAATTAACAACACATCCTCCTTATTATCTAGCCATTTCTTTAATTCCTTTGGTTCAACATAAATACCAGAATGTTTCAGATCCAATTTCAAACCCGAAGTAACAATTTCTTCCCTAATCTTAACAAACATTCTCTTAAAATTATGTCTATTTGTCTTAGTGGTCTTAAAAACCATATCAGAAAACCTACCATCCTTCCTTAATTCTTGCATATATTTTTCTAAATTAACCTCATCACCGCTCAAATTACCATTTATACCTTCATTAGCTATTAATATCTTCCCAAATAAAGCCAAAGATTTACACAATTTAAGCTGTTTTTCCTTAAACTCTTCCAAATTCTCTATTTGCACATACTTATAAAAAAGGATATTTTTCATAATCCTTATCTTATATATCTATTTTATAAATATTTGGATGAACCA
>JBBSWZ010000026.1:0-3038 GCA_038046025.1 Nanobdellota archaeon
GTCTACAGATACAATAGCAATATTCTCGCAGATGGGTGTTGTGCTTTTACTTTTTATTGTTGGTTTAAACTTAAGTCCTAGAGTTATAAAAGAGGTTGGTAAGGTTTCTTTGGTGACTGGGATTGGTCAAATTATATTTACTTCATTGATTGGATTTTTTATAAGCAGATTATTGGGATTTTCAATAATAGTCTCTTTGTATATTGCCATTGCTCTAACATTTAGTAGTACTATTATAATTATGAAGCTATTATCTGATAAAAAAGATTTGGATAAGCTATATGGTAAGATTTCAATTGGTTTTTTATTAGTTCAGGATATCTTTGTAATCATTCTTTTAATGATAATTCCTTCTTTTTCAAGAGGATCTGGTCTAAGTAATCTAACCCTGACTGGTGTTTTGTGGGGAATTTTGTTAATTGGAACTTTAGTTTTAATAAGTATCTATGTTTTACCCAACTTATCTAAGTTTTTTGCTAGATCACAAGAATTCTTGTTTTTGTTTTCAATAGGATGGGGATTAGGTTTGGCAGCTGTGTTTTTTTATATGGGTCTTTCATTGGAGGTAGGTGCGTTAATAGCCGGTGTTGCTCTGTCTATGTCACCTTATCATTATGAGATAAGTTCAAAAATGAGGCCTTTAAGGGATTTCTTTATTATTTTATTCTTTATACTCCTTGGATCTCAAATGGTTTTTGGTAATATAAATCAATTTATAATTCCTGCACTTATTTTTTCTTTATTTATCCTTATTGGAAATCCGCTGATTGTTATGATATTAATGGGCCTTTTAGGATATAAGAAAAAAATAGGCTTTCAGGCGGGATTGACAGTGGCTCAAATAAGTGAATTTTCTTTAATTCTGATAGCGTTAGGTATTAAAGTTGGACATCTTTCTAATGAGATATTATCTCTTGTTACTATCGTAGGTTTAATCACTATTGCTAGTTCAACATATCTTATTTTATATTCTGATAGGATATATCCTTATTTAGCTAGTTATTTGTCTATATTTGAGAGAAAAAAAACAAAAGAAGATAAGCAAGACAAATTAAAAGACTATGATGTTATTTTATTTGGATGTAATAGAGTAGGTTATGATTTCTTGAATGTGTTTAGAAAAATGGGTAAAAAGTTTTTAGTAGTTGATTATGACCCTGAATTAATAACTGAACTAACAAAAAAGAAAATTAATTGTAGATATGGAGATATAGGTGATAGTGAATTTTTAGATGAATTAGATTTAAGCAAATTAAAAATGGCTGTTTCAACAACACCTGATTTTGAAACAAATTTATTATTAATCGATAAGATTAGACAAGTTAATAAGAAAGCGATTATAATGGTTGTTTCTCATAATATTGATGAATCAAATACTCTTTATAATAAAGGAGCAACTTATGTTATAATGCCACACTTTTTGGGGGCTGATTATGCCTCTATGATGATAATGAAGTATGGATTTAGTAAAAAGAAATTTTTAAGTGAGAAAAAGAAACAGTTGGCTAGCCTTAAGAATAGGAAGAGAGTAGGGCATGAACATCCAATGGTAGAGAAAAATAGATAGTTCTTAGATTAATGGCGCCTCGGAGATTTGAACTCCGGACATCCAGCTCATGAGACTGGCACTCTACCAAGCTGAGTTAAGGCGCCCCAATTTTTAAATTAAAAAAGCATTTTAAAAATATATCGGATAACATGCATTGTAAAGTTAAAAAAAGTTTTTATGAATTAGGGAACCTGATTTTTTGGTGAATTTTTATTCTTTTAAGACAACAACATTTGTCATTCCACGTCTTTTTCTCTCTACAAAGCCCCTGCCTTCTAATCTATCAAGAATACGCGTCATTTTTGCCTTGCCAAAACCTGTTTTTTCAATTAAATCTGCTTGAAATATGGCTTTGTTTTCCTTAATCAATTCAAAAACTCTTTTCTCTTCATTCTTTAAATCAGAAACATTAACCACTTTCTTCTCTGGTTTCTTTTCAATAGTCCTAGTTTTTACAATTGTCTGAATTTGCGGCTTTGAAAATATTAAAACTAATCCGACTACAATCAAAATCCCTACAATACCCAGCGCTAGATATGTCTGCTGGTTAATCGTATCATACATGGGACAATATTCTCCTCCATGAGCAAGCGTACAACTAGAATCTACAAACTCTGTTAAAGTATTCTGAAACAGGAATATAATTATAATAATCAAAATTGAAATTCCTATCAACATGTAACCAACATTTTTATTTTCCATAATCGGTTTAAAGGAGACCTATTTAATAAATTTTCGTTTCTTTTCATGAAACTAGTTTCACAAAAATCTTTATATGTAAAGGAGAGTGAGATACAAGCATGGTACTCAAAGAATTTGCTCAATCATTAACAAGAGACGGGATTGAAGGAGAGTTTGTAAAAACTATCTTTGTTTCTATTATAACATCCTTTACAATCTTTGGAATTTTCTATTTTTTTAGATTAAAATATATAGAGGACTTTATTCCGAAATATGGTTTTTATTTATTTTTTGTGATCTTGGGCTATGCTTTAATCCTTCCTTCAATTAGACATATTAGGGCATATAAGGAATTCCCATGTATGACTGGAATGATGATTGGCATGACTATTGGTATGATTGCAGGGTTTTTGTCAGGATTTTATGTTGGTGCTACAAACGGAATGTTTTGGGGGAGTATATTTGGGATAGCATTGGGTATATTTTTTGGAGTTTGGAATGGTAAGTGTTGCGGAATAATGGGTATTATGGAAGGAATGATGGCTGGTTTTATGGGTGGATTAATGGGTTCAATGACTTCTATGATGATGTTGAATGATAATCTTAAGATTGCAGGTATTGTTGTTTTTATTGTTTCTGCAGTTATTATGTTCGGGTTTAACTATATGATTTATAAAGAAACACGAGAAATGGAAAGAAAACATAAAGATGATGAGTTCTTTATTATATTTTTAAGTTTTATCTTAACAACCTTAACAATTTGGTTGGTTGTATTTGGACCAAGGAGCTTATTATTTCAATGAAAGAA
>JBBSWZ010000027.1:0-4598 GCA_038046025.1 Nanobdellota archaeon
TCAGCTATCTTCCTTTTAACAGCATAATAAGAAGGCTTAGCTCTGTAATCCGCATCAAAAAGTAAAGGTTTCTCTTCTGGATTCTTAGTAAACTCTTTCAACCAAGAGTATCTATCAGTAACGCCCCAAGTAGATATACTAGTGCAGACCTTTTCGTCTAAACAAACTTTAGTTATATCTCCATAAATTTTAGCCTGTTTTTCCAATTTATCCTCTGTAGATGAATCAATAGTTTCAGTTTTCACATCCATTTCGGTAACATGTACTTTCAAACCAAGATTACCCAATCTTCTCATATTTTTCGCCACCTGAACTAGATTTGGAGGGTATCTCAAACTAACATGCATTTGCATCCCAACGCCATGTATGGTAACCCCCTCATCCAGAAGATTACACACCTGTTCATATACCATATTTGATTTTTCATCTAGATTATGGGCTTGCGTTTCATTATAAAACAACAAAGCACTTGGATCTGCTTCATGAGCAAAACGAAATGCCAAAGGAATATACTCGGGACCTATTCCTTGAAAAATAGGAATAGACTCATGGTTAATAGTAAGTGGTTCATTTACAACATCCCAAGCAAAAACTCTATCTTTGTATCTACTAACAATAGTACGGATATGATCTTCCATTACTTGAATCAATTCTCTCCTATCAAAGTTTCCTTGATCTAACCATCTCGGATTTTGCATATGCCAAACTAGAGTATGCCCCCTTACCTTCATTTTACTAGCCTCAGCAAATTCCAGCATAGCATCAGCATGTTCAAAATTATAATCTCTTTCATCTCCATAGTTATTTCTAGGATGTATAACTCCGAATTTCATAGCATTACCAGGAGTTAAACTAGTAAATTCTCTAGCTATGATTTTTTTGTAATCTGGATCTTTATAGAAAGGGACAGTATTAATCCCGCCAGCACCAATATCAATACCCACTTTATCAGCTAAGGATCTTAAGGTTATAGAAGGACCTCTAACCATTTCTTCTATTCTGGTTTCTTGTGCACTCAATCGTTTTCCTCGCCAATCTAATCCTGTCTTGGCTGTAACGGCACTAACAAGAGCACCTACGGAAGATAATAAAAATTGCCTTCTATCCATTAACCTTATCCATCAACTCAACATATTCTCTATTATATCTAATCGGACTCCATCTATCCGGACCTCTTATCCCATGAGTAATAGAATATTCTAATCCATAAGATGAAAAATCAGTATCACCAACATATCGAGACAAAGAAGTAACCAAATCATCAATACCCCCCATTATTAAACCAGAATTTACAATTGTCTTTTCATCATCAATTATCTTTTCGTTAACTACAGCTCTTTTTAATAAGAGTTCAAAATCAAAAGCCAACCATCTTCTAAGTCTCTCTTTATCTCGGAGTATACTTGAATCTCCAGTTTCATTAATATAAAGAGGAAGTGCAGTCATGTATCTATTTTCCACAAAATTACGAAACCATAACTCAGTACCTATTGTAAAAGAATGAGAAACAATAGGATATATACCTCGATTTTCTCCTCCTTTTATCTTTCCTATTTCATTAGCCACCTGATCCAATTTTGCTTCTTTTACAATAGGATAAATATCATTAAAAAATTCATTACAAACTAAATCTTTTGTATCAAAAAAGATTTGTCTATCAAAATTACCTAAAGAAGAAGAACTAGAAGGATTAACACTTCCATAATTATATTCATAATTATCCATCAATCTATTTAAAAGATCATATCTAAAATTTGCTCCAACAAAAATGGTTCCTAAAGTAGAGTAGGCTATTATTCTTTCAACAGCCTTTCTTAAAAAAGATTTACTTGTTTGTCTTTTTATATCTTGAGGTTGAATAACATTCTTTAAAGGAGTAGATTTTACTCTATTAAAAGATGATCTTCCCCCGGAAGGGATACTCCTTCTATAATATTCTCCATATCTATTAACCATATAACAACCTACCTAATTTTTAGTATATATAGACAGTTTAATTTATAAATATATGCTTACACGCCCTTTACAGACTAAGAAAAAAAAGACTTACCAATGAAAAACAATAGCATCTTTCTTCGGAGAATATCTATTAAAAACTATTCCGCTATTACTTGTATCACTTATGTCAGACCACGTAACTCTCCCATCAATTCCTGCTATATTTCTCCCATCACTCAAACCAGAGATCTCACCAGACGTTTTCCAAAATAACTTACTAATTGTCACTCCATCAACTAAAACATCTCTAATCTCATAATCAGGGAATAGAGGTAATTCAGTCCAATCCCCCATCTGTGGAATAGGAATTTTTGATCCAAAATCCGGTAATAAATTACCAGTTCCTTCTCTTTTTCTAGCATGATTCATAGCAGAATACCAATTCCCTCCTTCACCTACACCTTCCGGAACCTTAACTCTAAAATTCATATCAGAAACTAACTTCAAACTAGGATTATCATATGCTCTCCTAGCAATCATACTTGTGTCATCAGTTCCAGATTCATTCCTGGGCCTATGTGCTAACCATATATAACCGCCAGGAACAAAAGCAAAAAAATCAGGTTTTTTAACATCTTCAGAATTTCTTATATATCCATCAGGACATTGCATAACTTCTAATTCATCATTCAAATATTCTTTTAAAAGGGTACTTAGACCTGTAGTCCCAGGCACGACTTTTTCTAAATCACCAGAATTAGAATTAACAAAATATTGTGTTTTTGGACTCACTTGAATATTGGGTTCCCATAATGTAAGAGTATCGAAACCTATAACAGGAAGTCTAGTGAAATATTGTTGTTGATCAAGCAGATTATGCAAATTATCTGGGAATGTATCTTTCCAGTCATTAGCATATCCTAACGCAGCTGTAGCAATCTGCTTTTCATTATTTGCACATGATGCCCTAAGAGCACTTCTTCGCGCAGAACCTATAGCTGGCATAAACAAAGCAGCTAGAATTCCAATCACACCAATGACCACTAATAATTCGACTAATGTGAAACCCTTTTTATCTCTTAACAAGTTTCCATTCTTAATTTTTAATCCTTTTCCAGCGGAGAAATTCTCATAATCATAGTCCGCTGGCTGGCTTTCCAAACCATTTTTTCCACTAAAAGAAGGACAGTCCATTTGACTAGCGTGTAAACCCTCTTGTCTATTCATCCTCAGCCCACCAAAGCATAGATATTTAGAAATTGTTTCTCCTATTACATCTCCAGTCCCGAAAGCAATTTTTTTTACAAACTCATAAATTGAGTTAGATGATCCTTCTTGGGGCAAGGTAGTTGTATCTACAACAGTCGGATTAGTTAAATTTTCAACAGCAACTATCCCATCTAAAGGCAAAGTAGCTTCCATTTTATATTTGTTATTACTACATAGTATATAAATTTTTTGTTACTCCTATACCAAACAACTTTATTATAAAAACAGAAACATTTATATAGTAATTTTCTCTCAAATTAGTAAGAAAATAACTAAAATAATAGAAAAATGCAACTAAGTAAGTTAGAAAATCAAACATATGAAAAATTAAGAAAAAACAATATTCATTTATTTAAGACTAAAGACTTATGTTTATTATTTGAAATAAAAAAAATAAAAGCCTATAATATTATAAAGGCTTTAAAGAAAAAAGAAGCAATAAAAAAAATAGGAAAAGGATTTTTTACATTTAAAGGAACTAATGAATTCATCATTGCAACAGGCATCCATTACCCTTCTTACATTTCTTTCTGGTCTGCTCTAAATTATTATGGATTTAGTGATCAAATGCCAAAAAAGATATTTATTGCTACCACAAAATATTCAAAAGAAATAAATAATTTTAAGTATATTACCCTATCAAAAAAAAGATTTTTTGGCTATACAAGAATAGACAACATAATAATGGCAGAAAAGGAAAAGGCAATAATAGATTGTTTACATCTCCCAAAATATTCAGGAGGAATTGATGAAATAATTAAAGCAATGGATTCTGCTTTAAAAGAACTCAATATAAAAAAATTAGTAGATTATGCTCTAAAACTAGAAAATAAAGCAGTGTTAAGAAGGCTTGGTTATATTCTTGAAAATAAAAATTATAAAAATATTAAAAAAATCAGGGATAATATCGGTAAGGGATACGAACTGCTTGATCCTTCATTAAAAAGAAAAAATAATTTAAATAGTAGATGGCTTTTGGATATAAATATAAAATGATTTCATTAGAAGAGCTTAAAGAGATAAAAGAAAAAAGAAAAACAAATCTTTATTATGAAGAAAAAGAATATCTCCAGTATATTTTTTTGAATGCTATATCAAAATATTCAAATAATTTTGTTTTCAAAGGAGGAACTTGTTTAAGGATATGTTTTGATCTAGAAAGAGCCTCAGAAGATCTTGATTTTAGCACAGCCCTAAATAAGAAAGAGATAAAAAAGATTGTCTATAAATGTCTAAAAGATTTTGAATTATTAAATATAAACTATAGGATTTATTCAGAAAAAGAATTCAAAGGCAACTTAAGAATTGAGGCAAGATTCGAAGGTCCTTTATTTAGCGGTAACCCCTCTTCAACAAATACATTAAAGATAGATTTCAATAAACAAAAAGTT
>JBBSWZ010000028.1:0-2537 GCA_038046025.1 Nanobdellota archaeon
GTATGTAAACTCCCATATAATAATAAAAAACTAATAATAACAATTAAAATCAAACTTATCATAGGCAACGCCTCTTTCAAGACAGGAATAATATTAGTTGCTCCAACAACAAAAAAAGCTATTGCAAAAGATGCTAAAGCACTAAGATTTTTCTTATTTTTCCCAAGAATCTCAGTTTTCTCAAAAATTGCAAATAATAATGTAAAAACAAGTATAAATGGCAAAATTATATCAAAAAATCCAAAACTATCTAAAAAATCTATTGCTGACTGTAATGGTGAAACCATATAAAAATTTTAATTAAACTAACTATATAAAGTTTACTACTATCTTATATTAATTTTAAAGAAAATTCAAATCTAATCATCCAAACCTTCTGGCTTACTTTCATCTTCACCACTAGGTATAGCTGACTTAGATATAATCATTATATTTCCAATTGCTTTAACTAATTGATGCGGAACAATAACACCTTTCACTCCGCCTAAAACCCTATGCAAACTAGAATTCTTAGTAGCTCTAATTCTCCAACCAAATACTTTATTTGTAGTCAATATAGATTCCTCAACCTCACCAAAATAATCCCCTACATCAGTAAAAACCTTCATATCATAAACATCAACAATTTTTCTTAAATTCAAAGCCATATAATCACCTTGAGATTTATCAATAAATTTTTAACTATATAAATATTTACATTCTCAAATGACCAAATATAAAAACTTAACTATTCTTGGTACATCACATATATCAAAACAATCAGTTAATCAAGTAAAATCCTCAATAACTGCTCTAACCCCAAATATTATAGCCTTGGAGCTTGACAAAGAGAGGTTTCTTGCTTTAATTTCAGCAAAACAAGGGAAAAGAGGTATTTCATTTAAAAACTTCAAAAAATTAGGATTTAAATCCTTCTTATTAAACCTAATAGGTGCCTATATTGAAAAAAAACTCTCCAAATCTACAGGAATTCTACCAGGAACAGAGATGATAACAGCAATTAAACTAGCTAAAGACAAAAAAATAAAAATAGCCTTAATAGACCAGCCAATCCACATAACACTAAAAAGATTAACATCTCAGATCACAAGAAAAGAAAAATTAAATTTAATCAAGGAACTACTATTCACTCCTTTTTCTAAAAATAAAATTAAATTTGACCTAAATAAGGTACCTTCCCAAAAATTAATAAAAAAAATGATTGAAGGAACTAAAACAAAATATCCAACTATACATAGAGTATTAGTAGAAGAAAGGAATAGATACATGGCAAAAGGTTTATATAAATTAATGAACTCAAACTTAACTAGTAAAATCCTAGCAATAGTAGGTGCAGGACACGAAAAAGAGATAGTAGGTGAGTTAAAATCAATAAAGAAATAAAAACAATTTTAATATCTTCAATAGTCCTTACTATAGTTTTTGGTTTTGATGATGGTTCTTCACAATTTATTCTTTCAAATTATTTACTTAATTTAGTAAAAGTATTTATCCTATCAATCATAATATTGCTCATCCACTATTATTCTTTAAAAATTATGGCAAATTTTTCAGGTGCAACAATAGATTTCAAACCATGGACAACAAAAAGATTTGGATTTAGACCACATATGAAATCAAAATACCTTTTTCCTACTGGGATAATAATTCCATTATTAATAACATTAATCTCTAGAGGACAATTACTTTTCTCCGCAACAACAACTTCAGATTTGTCAGTAAAACCTGCTTATAGAATTGGAAGAAAGTATACCAGACTAACATCATTTGAACATGCAAAAATTGCAGCCTCAGTTTTATTCATTCATATTTTACTAGCAATTATCACAAAAACAATACCTCTAGAAATTTTCCAAACCTTCTCATTAATGAACTCAATAATGGCAATTTCATATATATTACCAATACCAGGTTTATTAGGCTCAACAATATTTTTTGAGTCTCCACCATTATATGTTTTCACAGTGATTTTCATTCTAATAACCGCTATTTTATTAAAAACTATAGGATCACTGCCAGCTTTAATCTTAGCTATTTTATTTGCTTTAATGGTCCTATTCTTATTCCTTTGGATAAAGTACAAATAATCTATTCCTAAATAATAAAGTATAAATTTGTTGTAATATAATTATCAATCCGCTTAAATTAACAACATTACAATATAAAACCAAATCATTCAATGAAATAATTATAATGGCATAGACCACAATTAAAATTGAACTCAACAAATCAAGTTTTCTAAAATAAAATTGGACTACCAATAGCACTCCAGTTATAAAAAATAACAGTAACGATAGCTTACACTTTGGCCATATAAATTCTTCAACTTCACAAGTAGGGCAAGCACCACCACAATCTATACCTTCTTCTCCAGTATCCTGAATTCCATTATAATTACATTCACAACAATTTACATCATTTATCTCAAAAATTTCATTCAGATTGCTTTGATAATCATAAAACTCTTTTACTACACTTAGACCTCTTAAATCTCTCTTCTCCCAACAAGCTGAACAAGTTTTACTTGGTTGCAAATA
>JBBSWZ010000029.1:0-3945 GCA_038046025.1 Nanobdellota archaeon
ATTTTTAAAAAATACCAAAAAATATGAAAAAAGTTTAAAAAGATATAAGTTTGATTATAACTTATTATTTAAGACCTTGGATCTGGTTTTAAATAAAATTCAAAATGAAAAATGACTGTATTTTTTGTAAGATTGTAAAAGGAGATATTTCTTGTGATAAGATTTATGAGGATAAGAATGTTTTTGCTTTTTTAGATATAAATCCTGTGAATAAAGGACATACATTAGTTATTCCAAAAGGACATTATCAATGGATGTATGATACTCCTGATGATTTAATTAATGTTATATTTACTAAATCTAAGGAATTAATGAAAGTAATTAAAAAAGCTACTAAAGCTGATTATGTAGTTGTTGCAGTAGTTGGCTTGGATGTTCCACATTTTCATGTGCATTTAGTTCCTAGATATCATGATGATGGTCTAAAAAATTTTTGGCCAACTAAGGAATATAAAGATAATGAAGCTAAAGAAGTAACTGAAAAAATTAAGAAATTGCTGTAATTATTTTTTCTTCTCTTCTTTAATTTTGGCTTCTTTTGCTTTTTCTACTTGTCCTTCTTTCTCTGCTTCTTTTTCTTCAATTTTCTCTGCTTTGACTTCTTCAGTTTCTACTATAGTTACTGCTTCTTTCTCTGCTTCTTCTACAGCCTTTAATTTTTCTAGTTTCTTAATTATTTCTGCTTGAACTTCTTTTAATTGTTTTTTCAGTATTTTTTTCTTTTCTTCAGAAGGCTCTGTTTTTTCAAAATTAATTTCAGAATCGTACTCCCCTTTTTCTATTTCTTTACAAATCTCTGATGCTGACTTTCCTTCAATTAATACCCCTAGAGAATTACATGAACCAGCAATTGATTTAACGGCTGACTTTAAATTATCAGTATACATAGATCCTATTTTCATTTTAGCTATTTTAATACATTCTTCAATGGAAATATTTGCAACTTTTTGTTTGTCTGGAGTACCAGATCCCTTTTCTAATTTAAGTTCTTTTTTTATTAGATCTGAAGTGGGCGGTGTACCAACTGAAATATCAAATGATTTGTCTTTGTTTATATTAATCTTAACTGGAACTTGTATGCCTTGAAATGAAGAAGTTTTTTCATTTATTTTGTTCATAACTTCTCCTATATTAATTTTCATTGGTCCAAGCTTTTGAGCTACTGAAGGTGTTGGAGTAGCTTTGCCTCCATCTACTAACAGATCAATTGTTTCAGGCATTTTCTTTTTCCTCTTCTGCCTCTTCTCTTCTTATAACTTTTACAGCGTCTAATTTAACTGTTATCGGAATTGGAACTGCTGTTTCTAGCAATTCTACTACAACCTCTTCTTTTTGCTGATTTATCCTTGTGACTTTTGCCTTTTCTCTTATGAAAGGTCCAGATATAATTTCTACTATATCTTTTTTTTGAATATTTACTTGTTTTTTAACTTGTTCTAGCATTGATTCAATTTCTTTATAGTTAACTGGCTGAGGTAATAATCCTTTGGCATATGGAATTCCGTGGAATGATTCTTCTGCTGTTTGTTTATCTTCAGTTTCTATAAATACATAACCTCTTAATCCGTGTGGTCTAACTAACGAGTAAACATTAAGGTGTTTTTTTTGTACATTTGAGGCTATAAAATCCACTACTTGATCTTCTCTATTTGCTGTTGTTCTGATTGTGAATATCATATTAGTTCTGAGGCTATAAATATTAAAAAACCAATAATTCCTATTACTGCGATACCAATACTGGAAGCTTTAACGACTGTTAAAAACTCTACTTTATTTGGTTTTTTGGTTATTTTGAATACTCTTATACATTCTACTATAAAAGACTTTATCTTTGTTAACATAGAAATTCATTTAAAAATGGGTTTTTTAAATGTTTTGATTAGTTAATAAATTCAATACCTAGATCAGACTCAATTTCGTCTTTTAGTGCTTGGGATCTTTTCTTTTTTTGACCAAAGATCTGAGGACTTGAGACTCCTGTTATTATAAGCATTACTTTTATTGTGCCTGTTAGGTCATCTGATAATTGAGCTCCCCATATGATACGAGCGTCATCAGATAATTTATCTGAAACAGTTTCAACTACTTTTTTAGCTTCTTCTAGAGTCATGTCTGGTCCTCCTGATACATTAATTAATGCTCCGTTAGCGCCAAAGATATCTACATCTAATAAAGGATTGTTAATTGCCTTTTCTACTGCTTCTGTAGCTCTATTATCTGTGTCTGATTCTCCAACTCCAATTAGAGCGACGCCCCCTTTACCCATGACTGTTCTAATATCTGCAAAATCTAAGTTAACAAGACCAGCTTTGGTTACAAGTTCTGCTATTCCCTTGGCTGCGTTTGTTAGGATTTCATCTGCTATTTTAAAAGCTGTTTGTAATGGTAAATCTGGAGCTAATTCTAATAATTTATCATTTGGGATTATAATCAATGTGTCTACTACATTTTCTAATTTTTCTAGACTTTTGACTGCATTTTCAATACGACGTTCTCCTTCCATCTCAAATGGGATTGTTACTATTGCTATTGTTAGAGCCCCTAGTTTTTTTGAGATTTCTGCTATTACCGGTACTGAACCTGATCCAGTACCTCCACCTAACCCGGCAGTAATAAAAACCATGTCTGCTCCTTGAAGTTTAGACTTTATCTCATGTTCTGATTCACGAGCAGCTTCCTCTCCTATTGCTGGAACTGAACCTGCTCCTAGTCCACCTGTTACTTCTCTACCAATCAAGATTTTAGAGTCAGCGTTACAATATAATAAATCTTGAGCATCTGTGTTGACTGCGATTGTTTCTGCTCCTGTAATTCCAACTTCTGATATCCTATTTATTGTGTTATTTCCTCCGCCACCAGCGCCAATTATTTTAATTTTGGCTCTTTGTTTTGATAGAATTTCTTCTAGTTCTCTATCAATTTGTTCTCTTGTTTTTAGTCCTTCTGGAGACATAGAATATGGAGTGATATTATGTATATTTAAACTTAATTATGTTTTATTAGTTGTTTTAGCAAATTTAATTTCCTTTATTTTTGGGATTAGTTCTTTGATCTTTTTTTCTAGTATTTCTTGAAGTGGTTTAGGTATTTCAGAATCTATTGTTAATTTATTTTCCTTTATGGAGCTCTTTGGATTCTTTATGAAGAATTTTAGAATTGAGTTTACTTTTTCTGTGTCATTAGTTACTAGTTTGTTTATTTTTATTTCATAAACAACATCATGGCCAGCTAATGGATGATTGAAATCTACAATTGACCTCCCAGAAGATACTGTTCTTATGGTTCCGATCAGATTATCTATATTTACTTGTAATCCTGGATAAGGTTGGATGTTTTGTTTTTTGAATATCCTTAATGGAATTAGTTTTAGTAATTTAGGGTCTTTTTTTCCAAAAGCATTTTCTGCAGATACTTCTATTTTATATTCTTTTTTTGGTTCTTTTCCGATTAAAGATTGATCTAAACCTTTAATTACTTGATTTTCACCTAGGCAAATTATTGTTGGGCCGTAAGTAGCAGTAGAATAATGTATCTTCTCTTTTTTTGCTATTTCCTCAGATGTTAGGTCAAATATTTGGTTAGTTCCTTTTATTCTAGCTACAAATTCTATTTCTATGAAATCTTTATTTTTTAATGGCATAATTTATAAATCTTAATGGCATTTTTAAAGCTTATTGTAGCCACTTTAGAATAGAAACTTTTATATAATATCCTTACTATTATTCTTAAAATGGGATGGAGAAATAATGTAGATCCTTTTTTAAAACCTCATTTAGAGAGGCAAATATTAGAATCTGTGAAATATAGGAACTCTTTTAATAGGTCTAGTAATCCTGGACTAGCGCAGCTATGGATTGCTATTGCTAATTTGAGTAGAGATCTTTTTGATATGAATTTGAAGTTTGATTATTTAGAAAGGGCTTTGAGAGAAACTGTTGAAAGTAA
>JBBSWZ010000029.1:4045-5620 GCA_038046025.1 Nanobdellota archaeon
TTAGTATTTTAATGGCAGAGACAAAACAAGTAAGTGCTACAAGTCTTAAAAAAGGTAGTTATGTTATTATTGATGGTGTGGCTTGTATTGTTAAAAGTACTCAGACTTCTAGACCTGGCAAACATGGTCATTCTAAAGTTAGGATAGAGGCTGTTGGTATGATTGAGGGTCAGAAGAAGATTATTGTAGTGCCTGGTCATGATAAAATGCACAGTCCAATTATCGAGAAGAAAAATGCTCAGGTTTTATCTATCCAAAATGATATGGCTAATGTTATGGATATGGAGAGCTATGAAACTTTTGATTTGAAAATTCCTGATGAATTAAAAAGTGAAGTTGTAGAAGGTAAAGAAATTGTTTATTGGATTATTATAAATGATAAAATCATGAAGGATATTAGAGGTTAATATGGTTAAATTTCCTGAAGCGCAGAAAAGAATGTTTCATAATGTTTATGTATGTAGAAGTTGTAAAACTAAAATGAGAAGTATTCCAAAAAAAGTAAATTTGAAATTATTGGTTTGCAAGAAGTGTGGTAAAAGACACTTTAGAGCAATTAAGAAAGGGGCACAAAAAGCCGCACCATCTTAGTTAAAAAGAGGAGAAATTGGTAAGTTTTGATTTAATATCAGCTATTGTTTTTTATAGTTTGTTATTTATTTTAATTATTGTTAAGAGAGATAAGTTACAATTTCAAAAGATGTTCTTTCCTTTACTATATGTCTTTTTGTATAAAGGTAATTTTGGATTAAAATTTATGGAAAAAGCAGCTCAAAAATTAAGAAAATTTTGGCGTGTTTATGGTGTTTTAGCCATAATCACTGGATATATTGGTATGATTATAATTATTGTACTATTGGTTGCTATTACCATACGAGCTATTGTGTCTGATGCAGCTCAAGTGTCATTGGTTATTCCTGGAATACCTATACCTTCTGCACCAATACATATCCCATTTTGGTTTGGTATGATTGCTTTAGTTGTTGGTGTTATTGTTCATGAATATTCACATGGAATATTGGCAAGAGCTTATGATGTTAAAGTTAAATCTTCAGGATTTGGTATTTTTGCTTTGTTTATCCCCTTGATACCTTTAGCTTTTGTTGAGCCAGATGAAAAAAAATTAATTAAGAAAGATAGGAAAGCTCAGATAAGTATGTATGCTGCCGGTACATTTTCAAATTTTGTTGTTGCAGTGATTAGTTTTTTATTGTTGTTATTTGTTATTGCGCCTTTTGTTTCTGGTAATTTTGATTTTGCGTTTGATATTGGTGTTGTAAATGCTACTGGTCCTGTTGCTTTAACTGGTCTAACTGAAGGGTTTAGGTTACATGAAATTAATAATGTTCCAATAACCAATGTTACTGATTTTACAAGTGTAACTGAAAATTTGAAACCTGGAGATAATGTTTTGTTGAATACAGATAAAGGGGAGTATAATGTTAAATTAGGAGAACATCCAGAGAATTCTAGTAAAGGTTATTTTGGGATTCATGATATTAGACTTGAACCTATAAGAACTAAAGAAAGGTTAGGTAATCTTGGTTTTATAGCTTGGATTGCATTTTGGTTAGG
>JBBSWZ010000030.1:0-7198 GCA_038046025.1 Nanobdellota archaeon
ACACCAAAATGTATAACAATAGGTAATTTCTTCTTTTCACAATAATCATATACTTTGTAAGCTCTTTCATCAGAAACATCAAAAGCCCTTGCAGTAGGGTATAGTTTTAATCCTTTATACCCATCTTTAATATCCTTATCCAATTTCTTAACAGCATTTTTTTCAATAGGATTAACATTACTTATCCCAATAAATCTATCAGAACTATTTATAAATTCTGTAAAAATTTTATTCCCAGAAGAAACACCCATAAAAACAGTTTTTTCAACTCCATTTTTATCCATAGCTCCTAGCCATAATTTTTTGCCTTCATCAACGCTTAAATCATCAAATCTTTTATTATCTTTAACTATCTCTTTAGCTATTTCTCTATTGATAAAATGAGCATGTCCGTCTATTATCATTTCTTAAAAAAATCAATAGTACTATATTAAACTTTTCGGTTAATTATAAATCCTATGATTTCACAATAATCTAAAAGATCAGAAATAAAAAACACCTCTAGAGGGGCTTGAATTTACATAAAAGAATTAATATCTATAGATCTATCCAAAATTTTCCTTCTATCAATTAGATTAGTTCTTGCAGGACAAAATCCATATTTCCTCCATATTTCCAATTTTGTTAAATGTTTCTCAGATTTAAATCCTATATTTTTTAACCATTTATTCAAATTAGCTTCCCCATTTAAATGAAACTGATTTATGAATAATTTTTTTCCATTCCTTTTTGTAGGGTACATTTTTAAATTATAGCCCTTTATATCAAATTCATTCAATAAATTTATTACAGAGTACATCAATTTTCTATCAGCCGTAGAATATTCAATTACAGGATAATAATGATTTCTTTTATTTCTTCTTTTAAAAGTTAAACAAAATTCCGTATCAGCAAGACCCAATAAGAAATTCTTCTTAATCTTTTTATTGGATTTTTTTATAATTAAAGGAACTTTTAAGTCTTTCTTTGGACCAAGAGGCAATCCCACTCTATTCAAAAAAGTTAATATAGCTTTAGACCTAAGATACAATCTCACACTATTTCTACCAATCCTTCTATCCTTCTGTATTTTTGAGTCTATATTAAAAAGAAATTTGATCAGGGGTTTTAAAGTATTAATATACCAATTATATTCATCAATTAAATGTCCAGAATAACTTATCCAATAATCATTTTTATTTTTATAATAACCCATAGTCCCATCTCCAATATGGACTCCTATCAAGTAAGCTAATTTTGGACTTAATTTTTTAGGTAATTTTATTCCTCTTTTTTTATCAATATTACTAAATTCAATATCAGAATACCTAAACATGCATCTATTATAGTTTTTAGAGTATTTAAATTTTGCGCACGGTTTAAAGAATTAGAAATTAAAAGAGCCCCAGCAAATCCCGCTTCCCGTTTAAAAACTCGGGAGGGACTCGAACCTTCGACCTTACGGTAACCATCAAAAGATAACAGCCGTATGCTCTACCTGCTGAGCTACCGAGGCTCATATTGCCAGGGCTCAAGAATAAATCATCAAAATCCTTTTAAAAACATTTCTATAAAAGAAAAACTAAAAGTAGTAGTTAGATTTATATAAGGCACTTTTTTGATTTTTAAAATGTCATTAAGTATTATTATCTGTTCCAAGGATAAAAATAAATTAGCAAGTATTTCTAGTAATATCAAGGAGACCTCCACTAAAAATGTTGAAGTAATATCAATTGATAATTTAATTGGACAATATTCCTTAGCATCTGCATATAATTTAGGTGCCAGGCTTTCTGATACGGAAGAGGTTGTATTCCTTCACGAAGATATAGAATTTCTATGTGGGGGATGGGATGAAATTGTACTTGACCACCTCAATAACCAAAGAGTCGGAATGGTTGGTGTAGTAGGTACTACAAAGCTGAGAAAAAACTGTGGTAAATTTGTATCAGCCGGAGTTCCTTATGTAAAGGGAAAGATTGTACATAATTTAGAAGGGAGAAGGATCCTTAGTCTCTTTTCAGAAGGAAGTGATGATGAAGATGTTGCAATGGTTGATGGGGTTTTTATGGCTACAAGAAAAAGTCTAGTTGAAAGATTCTTGTTTGACGAAATCAATTTTAATGGTTTCCATTTTTATGATTTAGATTTTTCTTTAAGAATGGGATTGAGTTATCGCATATTAGTTACTCCAAATATATTAATCTCCCATGAATCTCGTGGAACTTTTGATAAGGAATGGAAAAGATATGAAAAAATATTTTTAACTAAAAATAGGGAAATCTTGCAGAATCTTTATATTAGTAGTGAATTTATTAAATGGAAAAATGTCAGCTACTAGATATTTTCTTTTTGAGATCTTCTTCTATCATTTTTTCATATTTTAAAATAGATCTCAAGGGATGATCTTCTGCAGCTGCCTGTTTAACAGTCATAGTGATTAAATATGCTTTAACACAAGAATATAAGCCATAAAAACCCAGATTTTTTAACGTACGTTTTGATTTTTCTTCGTAACTATTAACTATAAATTCAGTTTCATCATTAAATCCAAACCACTCTTCTCTGCCTTTGAACATCCACAAAATATCCCAAGTTGGATCTCCCATACATACACTATCAAAATCTAAACAATAGATAGCTCCTTTTGAGTATATCATTTGATAAAAAGAAAAATCATTATGTATAACTCTGGACTCTTCTTCTATAGGAAATCTTCTTTGTAATTCCTCCACACTTTCTAAAATTAATCTATTAACTTTAATGTCCTTAGTCAATTTTTTTAACCTGTCCATTCTATATTCAGCAAAGTTTCTATATCTCGGTATAAAATTAACTTCACCAGGGTCTATTTCATGTAATCTTATCAATTCATCAATTCCCCTAGAAATTAGTCTCTTTTTTCCTTCAGTAGATCTTTCTTCTGCTATCCTCTTATCAAGGTTATCTCCTTCTATTTTTTCTAATACTATAAAAGGGGTTGGAAATATTGAGCATGATTCATCTAACATAATTGGTCTAGGTACGTTTATATACCCTGCATTAGCACAACGACTTAGAAACTTAAATTCAGTATTTAAATCTAATCCATGAAATGTGAATTTACTCTCATTTGGGGGATTAAACTTAAAAACCAAACCAGGTCCTTCATTAAACGATAAATTTACTATTATGTGTGCAAATCCTCCACCTAAGGGAAATAGTGATTCAATCTCTCTTTTACCCAAAACACTTTCATATCTTGATTTATCAAAATATATTATATCCATTTTAATGAAAATCTTACAATCAGCACTCCTCTAAGACCTTATACCCATATAAGTACCCTCTATTATATCTGATGCTCTTTTGTAGCCCCCTAACCTACTGAACTCCTTTTGTAAATCTACTGCTCTTCTAGAGAAACACTCATTTGTTAATAAATTTTCTAGGGTTTCTAATATTATATTTTCCTTCATACAAGATCTATCCAAGGCTATCCCGTTTCCATAAGAATTTATCCTAGAACCATTTGATTCCTGTTGCCTCATAACAGGCAACCCAAAGATAGGAATGCCTGCCCTAATAGCACTAATCATTGTACCGGTACCACAGTGACAAACTATTACATCCATATAGGGAAATATTAAATCATAATCTACCATATCCATAGAAAGAATATTTGTAGATTCTAATTCCTCAATAATATACCCTCTACCCACAATTAGTCCAACATCAAGTTCATTAGCAATTAACTGATATATTCTGTCACTCTCTTTATGATGAAATATTGTTCCTGAAGTTGCAAATAAAGTTATTCTATTCCGTTCTATAAAATTTCTTAATTTGGAATCAGATAATCTTTTTCTTATGATTGCATCCGCCCCAACATAATGACAATTTGGAGCAGCTTCCTCATTGAGTCTATTTTCAAATTCAGGAGTATTAAAACAAAGATTTAATGAATCAGAATATATTCTTGGTGCTATATGTTCCATTATCGAAACTCCAAGATTATTAGAAACCTTATCAATTCTTCTTTTAAATTCTTCAAACAAATCTGAAAAAGGTTTTTTTAAATTTCTTATTTCTTGTTTTTTTCCATCTGCCCCCATAACACATAAAGGCTTGTTAGTAACTGCACCTATGAATCTAGCCCCTTGATACATTGGCTCTGATATGACCAGATCAATGCCTTCTTTTTGTATATATCCTCTTGAGAGATTAACACTTTCCGTTATTGAATCTATATCAAAAAACCATTCAATCATGTGCTCTAAAACTTGTTTATCAATATCACCTGTAGGATCAAATTTCTTAATGGGGGGGATCTTAATATCTAGGAAGTTAAATCCTTTGCTTCTTATATAATCCTCTAAAGAATTTCCACTGCCGATTGTAACCAAATGCCCTCTCTCTTTTAATTCTTCTAATACATTTAATATTCCTCCCCAATCTAAATGTCCATATCCAGGCATAGAGGTAACTAATATTTTCATTCTTGATGAACTTAACCAACAAATTTATAAGTTTTCCTATGAACTCTCATTAAACAAATGCATAAAATAATTCTCCCAGGATTAGGAAAACATAGTCCGTTAGATTCACTAAAAAACAAAAATTATACTTTCTTAGACTACAATAGAACACAATCATTAGAAAAATCAATAAATCAAATTGAGGGGTTTATATCAAATATTAAGGATATTGAACTTATAGGTCATAGTTTAGGAGCTACATTGGCTTTAGTGGTAGGAACAAATAATGATGAGGTTAGAAAGGTTATAGCAATTGCTCCCATATGTTTGAAAGATACATATTCGTTATCTTTTGACAATAAAGGGTTTTTGAACTTTCATGGAAAAAAAGTTCATAAGAATCATTTTGAAAGTTTGACCATGAAAAATATAAAAAAATTAATTAAAAAAGATTGTTTAGAAAAAAAAATAGAGATTATAGTTCCACTACAAGATAAATATCTTGATGAAGAAAAAATCAAATTTTTCAAAGGATTATGCTCTAATATCAAAATCAAAAAAATAAAAGGAAAACACAATCCAAGAAACACAGATTTGAAGAAAATCATAAATAGTTTATAAAGTGTATATTCTAGTATATAGCTAATATGAAACAGTCTCTAACGAGGCCTATATTGCCAGGGCTCAAGAATAAAACAATAAATTCCTTTTAAAAACGTTTCTATAATGCTTAAATATACTTTGTATAAATTTTAAAGAACTTCTCATACGTATCCTTAAATCTACCTAACACAATTCTTTCCAAATTTTCAGAATAATTATTATCAAAATCTCCTAATGCTTTTAAGTAAGATGACCTTTGCGTTTTCCTTATTATTAAAGGCGGATACTTATTCTTCACCAAGATCAAATTAATTAAAAACCTTCCAACTCTTCCATTTCCATCCTCAAAAGGATGAATCTGTTCAAATCTTCCATGAAACAAAGCAGCTAGCTTAACTGGATGTAATCTTTCTTTTTTTATATTATACCATTTTATCAATTTCTCCACTTGCTCATAAGTTTTCTCAGGAGAAGTAGTTTTTAGATTACTCCCAATTATAGCATTTGGAATTTTTTTATAACCAGTCCTAACATCAATATCTTTAACCAACATCTTGTGCATTTTGATAATATCAGAATGAGTCATTTTAAACTTATTTTTCATAATTAAATTAACCACTTCTCTTGAATTTCTTGTTTCATAAACTTCCCTCAATTCTTTCCCCTCAACTGAAGCTTTCTCAAACATTACTATAGAAACATCCTTTAATGTCAAAGAATTTCCTTCAAGAGCATTACTTTCATAGGTAAAATTTGCAGTAAATCTGTCAAATAGGTCTCTAAGATTTTCTTTGGATAGTTTTTTCATAATTTTTTTATATTCTAATCTTACTATCTCCAATTTTCTTATTTCTTCTTTGTTAAAAATAAAATCTGTATCATACTTGGTTAAGGCATGTCTTACATTTTCTTCCCTTTCCTTTTTTTCAAAATATTCTTTTAACTTCTCTTTACTTTCAGTTTTATATAATTTCTCAAGAGTTTTAACTTTTCCATTATGAAGCCTTATAGAATGGACTGCATATTTGTACTTTCTTCCATTAATAGTTTTATATTTAAAATACATACTAATTATTTACCCCTACAGATTTATAAAGTTTACTATTTTTGTAGGGATAAAAGATTATCTCAAATTCCTCAACAAATTTCTCAGCAATTTCCTTATTATGAATTATCAAAACATTCTCGTCATTTTTCTTGTCGCCGGAACTAGTAGGATTATAACTCCCTAAAATGACTATATCATCAGCAATAAACACTTTATGATGGAGTAGTTTAGGATTGCTATCTACTTTAACATCCATACCCAAATCTTTCATTTTTTCATATTCAGAAAATTCACTTCCTGCTTGCATTTTTTCAAATACACCTTTAACATCTATACCTTCATGCCAATTACGAACAATTTCATCACCAATCATATCAGAAGTAAAGCTAAAAGTCATAAAATAGATCCTATTTTTAGCCATTTTCAAAACATCCAAAACCTTTTTTTCACATCTATCCTCTGGGCAAAAATAATTTTCAATTAAAAAACCATTAAAATAGATTTTAGTAGTTTTAACTTCCATACCACTCCCAAATTCACCATTCCACATTTCATTAAATTCTTCCAAATAATTTTCATATAAATTCTTACTTTCAATTACCACTAGATTGTTATTATTCTTACCAACATCATTAAAAGTTGGGTTCATACTCCCAGTACTAATAAACTTTCTTCCATCAACATCAAAAGTACAAAACTTGTTATGCATTAATCCTTGTTTACCATCGCTTTTAAAATTACTTAAATTTCCAATAACCTTCCCAATATACCTATCATCTACAACCAATCTATAGTTTTTATCCTTCAAAGTATCAATAACTTTATCTAAATTTAATTCAAAAAAAGCACAATTAACTTCACTAGACTTATTAATCATTCCAACCAAAGCATTCTCACAATCATCAGATGGACAAAAATATAAATTAATTTCTCCAAAATCTTTAGGAATCATCCCTTCTTCAATCTCCTCGCTAATAATATTCCCAGTAATTAAATTATCAACATTATCTCTCAAAAAATACCCAATTATAAACAAAATTAAAAAAACAATAATTATTTTTTTCATAAGATAAATAAGATTAAAAGAATTTAAAAATAGTACTATGTCACT
>JBBSWZ010000031.1:0-1692 GCA_038046025.1 Nanobdellota archaeon
CCTATGTAACTGATTGGTTTGGTCAACTTGGTAAGGTGTTTGTATTTTCTTTTATTTTTGGTTCTATATTGTTATTTTATGATATGGTAAGTCCACTCAGGAGTAAAAAAACTAAACAGACTGTAAAGAAGGAAATTAAAGCTGTTCCAGGGAGGGTAGAATCGGATAATTCTATACAAGCACAAATTGCTAATCCTCTCCTTTCTACTATAGGAGAAGGAACTAAAATAAAATACGAAGGGAGGTCTGCAAAAATTGGACTACATAGCAATACTATTATTTTGACATTGGTGTTTGCTATTTTTATTTTAGGGTATACCTTTTCTAGATACTCTGCTGGTAGTATTTTCAATGGTACAAGTTCAGTTTCTCTTTTGATATTTTATGGATCAATAATGGGATTTGGTTTGTTTATCATGTGTGTCTATTTATGGAGCTATTATAAAGATAAGGAAGTTTTTGATAAAATAACCAGTCTTGATATGAAATACACTTTTGTGTTTGTTTGGTTTTTGGTTATGATCTTTGCTGCTACATCTGCTATTAGATTGTTGTTTGAGTTTTCAGTTATTATAAGTATTCTAAGTGCATTTCTAATTATTTCTTTAATTGATTATTCATTTAAATTAAAAAATAAAATATTGAAGTATGGGGCTTTGGTAGTAATAGCTATTTTGTTGATAAATCCATTTGCATTTGCGCAAGGATTTTTAATCACTTATTATAATAGAGCGTTTTATAGTGCCGATAATTTTAGTCCAAGATATAATTTTCAATGGCAACATGCTGGTCAATGGGTTAGAGAGAATACTCCTGAAGATGCTGTGTTTGCTCATTGGTGGGATTATGGATATTGGGTACAAAGTGGATTTGATAGGACAACTATTACTGATGGTGGTAATTTTCATGGATGGTGGAATTATCTTATGGGAAGATTGGTATTAACTGGACAAACTGATGAAGAAGGTTTAGGTTATTTGTATGCTCATAATGCTAGTTATTTATTGATGGTTTCGGATGAGATTGGTAAATACCCTGCATACTCTTCAATTGGAAGTGATTCAACTTATGATAGGTATTCATCTATTCCTTTTTTTACATATGACCCTCGCCGTTCTACTGATAGGGATGGTGGTCTTGAGGTGTTTTATTTTGGTGGAGCAGGCGTAGACCAAGCATTTACCTATAATGGATTAGATTTTGACGGAAATGATGGTATTGGCGCTTTTGTTGTCCCTTTTAAAGATGATAATGGAGCACTAAGTATTGGAAGACCTATTGGAATATTTGTTCATGATGGAGAACAAGTAAATGTTCCTGTAAACTGTGTGTATTTTGAAGGCAGGTTGATAGATTTTGGTAGTGATGGATATGATGGTTGTTTAAGAATAATACCTAGTATAGAAGGTAATGAAGTTAATGCTCTCTCTAATCTCCTACTGTTAAGTCCAAAGGTTAAAGATAGTTTATTTGCTAGATTGTATTTGATGAATCAAGGAAGTAGATATTATGAATTAGTATATGGGGATGAGAGGAGTATTCCACTAGCTATATTTGCAGGTAGGATAGTTGGTCCGCATAAAATATGGAAAATTAACTATCCTAGGAATTTTGAAATTAGTGAAGAAGATTTTGAGTATTATACTAGATTTGATTATCCTGATCCTAGATTGCAGTTGCCTTAAATGGATA
>JBBSWZ010000032.1:0-3300 GCA_038046025.1 Nanobdellota archaeon
TAACTTGTATCTTTAACTCAATTTCAATCTTTTCTAAAACTTCCTCTTTTTTCATCTTCTTGGGTTATTAACATAACCTGGTTTCTTGTTATCAGTATTCATTTCTACTAAATCCTCCAAACCAAGAATCTCAATTCTCCTTCTTTCATATTTATTTCACTCTACCTTGATCCCAAGTCTGTGTAGCTGTCTAGCAATCATGTCTGCAACATTAACTAAAGGATAGTTTCTATCTGCTTTGGCTTCAGCAACATAATTTACCTTCCTCAAACCATGTTTTATTAAAAAATAATCTAAATACTCAGTTACAGAGCCATGTAAATCTCCATCAATCATAACTTGCAATACATCAAAGTCAGTCCTAAGTTGATCAATTTCAAATATTAAACTACCAATCATATGAGCCACAAGTCCTCTTTTATCTACCCTATTATTGTTTCCAACTGCAAAGAGATAATTTCTAAATCCATATTGTTTGCTTTTGATTTTACTTAAGGGCTCACCATTAACTTTCCTTAAAGAACTAGCATCCCTAGAATAAGCCGCAACAACAATTATATCAGGCCTACCGTTTCTAGTTTCATCTATTCCCACATATAAAAAAGAATTATCACCTCTTTTCATTATAAAAAGATTATACGCAATTTATATTTAAACTTTCCTAAAAACATTTATTAAATCACAAATATGATTTATAATATGCTTTCAGAAAAAGAGATATTAAAAATAGCAAAAAATTCCTTAAAAAAATTTAACCTAAAAGCAGAAATTAAATTTTTACCATTTAAGGAATTTCTATCCAAGGCAAAAAAATCTCCAATTATTGCACAAACACTAAAAGAAGGAAGTTCCTTTAAAGAACTAAACATCCCAGCTCTAATTTCACATAAGGAAAAAGAACACATATACTTATCAAGCTATATTTTAAATAGATTATTGCATGATGAACCAATCTCAATACAAAAAAAATTCATAAAGGCCCTCCTTTATCACGAAATTTATCATATCTTATATAAAAATAAGATTAAGAAAATAAATTTCAAAAACGCATTAAACCAAGAAGACCTAGTAACTCTAAAATTTAGAGAAGAATATCCGGCACTAGAATCTATTGGGAGAAGAATCAGCAAAAAATATATAAACTTCTAGCCCCTTTCCAGAAAAATGAAAAAATTAATTTTTATTTTAATCCTCTTTCTAATCCTAAATTTATACTTTGCTTTAGCGGAAGAATTCTCCATAACAGTAGGACAAGAAATAGAATACAAACATATCCCAATAAAGTTAGTTTCTATAGGTACATTAAATTCAGCAGTCATAAAAGTAGATAATGAAATTCAAAAAATTTCCTTAAATAAAGAAATCATGATTAATAATTTAAATATTAAGTTCCTCGAATCTAAATATGATTTTATTAAAATTAATGTAGAAGCAGCATTTGACTGTATTGTAGATGAAGACTGTGATGATAAAAATCCCTGTACAGAAAATATATGCACTGCTTATGGAGAATGTTCATTCCCAAAATCACAAGGCTGTATTTTAGAAGACATATGTGTTCCGACAGGATCTTTTAGCATATCTGAAGACGATTTACTTTATTGCTCAAATTTATTTGAATGGGAAAAAAGAAAACCTTATAATGAACAATGTATTAATGATTATGAGTGCATGTCAAATCTTTGTAAAGAAAATACATGCACAAAACCAAAAGATGTTGGAGAAAAGATGGCGCCAATCTGGCTCGTAATTATCTTCGGATTAATATTATTATTAAAAGGAGCATTATTATTTGCTAATCCAGCAGCAGTAAAAAATTTAGCTCGGGAATTTTCATATTTAAAAGAAAGCAGTTACAAGATAATTGGTATGTTTCTAGTAATAATAGGGATTATCTTAATTGTTTGGGCACTAGCCTAAGTATGTCAATTCTTTTTTCTGCTTTAAATCACTAGCTGTTTTACTTTGATCTAATAAACTTTTTATCTTAGATTCAAATTGCTCAGCTTTCTTAATTAAAGGTCCAACATCAACCTTTAATTCTAAATAACGATCTAAAACCTCTATGATTTTTGCTGCAGCTCTTGAATCAGGCAACTTAGAATGTGTCTCAGCAAATATGCAACTAATAGGTAGCTTTTTATTTAAAGATAAAGCTCCAGTAACCCCCATTATTATACCATCTTTTAGTTTCTCAAGTCCAGTTTTTTTAACAAACTTATCTGTACTCTTGCTAGAAAGAAAAAAGGCATTACTTGAATTAGACATACTTCCAATACCCTCTATACATATAATCTCCCTAGCTTTCAATATTTTACTCAATTCTTCAATTTTTTTAGCCACTTTCCATTCATATCCGGTTATAGATGTCAAAGCATGTAAAATAACTAGATTATACTTCTTAGAATAAAAAATTCCTATTGGCTCAACAATTTGTCCAGAATGAACAGCAACAACAGGCGGAACTTCTTCAATTATAATCTTTCCGATTTGTTCAGCATCTAAATGATTGATTAAGAATTCAGTAGCAATTGTAGCAACAAGACCAAAACCAGGAAAACCTTCTATGATTGTAGCATTCAGAGGCCTCTTTTGCAATAATAATTCCATAATTTACTCCTTATTTTACAACTTTATATAACTTTCCATAATATTTTTAAATTAAACTAATCATGTAGTTTATGGGCCGTTAGCTCAGTCTGGTTTTAGAGCACCTGAATAATTTTGGTGAAGCTCTTAATCGAAGGTGAAACCAGGTGGTCGCGGGTTCAAATCCCGTACGGCCCTCTATTCACAATGGATAATTTTGAAGATTGGCTTGAAAGTTTAAGTAAAACGACTAAATTAGTAATAGTAGAAGGAAAAAAAGATAAAAAAGTTTTAGAAGCGCTCGGATGTCAAAACATAATAACCATTTCAAATTCGTTATTTAACACATTAGATAGCATAAATTCAAAAGAGGTAATTATTTTAACTGATTTAGATAGGAAGGGTAAAAGGCTTTATTCAATATCAAAAAAAACCTTAGAAAGGAAAGGAATTAAAGTAGACACCAAATTTAGAGAATTCTTATTCAAAAAAACTCAAATATCGCATATTGAAGGACTTAAACATTATTTTTGAATAGTTTATCAAATTTTTCTTTAGCCTTATTCTCTTTATGATACACTTGATGACTTGCAATTTTATCATATAAAGCAATAGCTAAGTTCACAACATCACTCTGGTAAAATTTAAATCCTTTCTCCTCAAGAATTTTTTTAGCTTCATCAATGCATTCTTTTATTAGAACAAGATTCT
>JBBSWZ010000033.1:0-2171 GCA_038046025.1 Nanobdellota archaeon
AAAAAGCCACAAAAACTAGTAGATATAGCTGAAGAATTTAGAGAAGTAAGAAAAGCAGCTTAATAACCTAATTTTTTATTCATTAAAAAAGAAAAAAAGACAAAATTTCCCCTATTGCTACATTTTACCTATTTTAAACATCTTTGTACCACACTTAGAACATTTACCTTTAACTGCATCTCTACCGTTTTTCATCTTTTCTTGCTTAGCATTAGCCATTTCTCTTTTAACTCTACATTTCATACAAAATCCTTGTACCATAAAAATACCTCCAAAAGTATTTTTTTAAGTATTTTTTATCATTTATAAATCCGATGGTTAATAAAAAACTATAAATATGGTTAAATTTAAGTTAAAATAACACAAAAAATGCAATTCAAACAACTCTGCTTTAAATGTAAGAAAAACTATGTTCTAGTTACAGGAAAAGAAAAATTTGTAAAATGCTATGATTGTGAAAAACACGGGTTAGCTCAAGAAATTAAAAATTCTAAGATGAAAAAGCTATTTGATATTCCTGTAGAGTTTTACAAAGAGAATATATTTCTAAGAAATATAAAACTATATTATTTAAAATTTGGAAAGTTATCAGAAAAACAAATAGAAGCATTCAAAAAAACAGCAAATGAATTAAAAAATAAGGAGTAGAATTGTTATTTTCTTTTTGATCTCTCTTGCTCTATTCTTAAACATCTATCCCATACACCAACTGTTAATGCTTCTAAGCCTATCACCTTGTTATATGTCTCAATACAATCACCATCAACTTTAGCTAAGACAATATTTGGATGTTTTGCTTCAGAAACAGAAAAACCTAATCCTCTATGAGTTACCGAGATTTTTACAATATAATCTCTTGGAGTTAATCCTATAGTATTCACTCTAGTTAATCCTATAGTATTCACTCTATATGTCCTAGGATCTGTATTATATTCAACCATCCTACAGATCAGAAATTCAACCCCTTATAAAATTGATTGATTACTAATAGTAGTAAATCAAATACTACTTTTTCTTTTCAAATTTGTTATACGACTAAGCGAATATATAAAATCCTACAAATCCATCTAAAAATTCACAGCTAAAAAACCAAGTAAGACACCAGTAACCTTTTTAAATACCTTATTTCACATAAATCATAAAATGCCTGAAATAAAACAGATTGTAAGAATTATAAATGCTGATATACCAGGAGGTAAGAAAATTCAGCAAGCTCTAATACAAATTAAGGGTATTTCATACTCATTTTCCTCAGCACTTTGTAACATAATGAACTTTGAAAAATCAAGAAAAATAGGAGAATTAACAACTGAAGAAGTAAAAAAAATAGAAGATATAATAAAAGATCCAAATAAGTATAAACTGCCTTCTTATCTTTTAAACAGGAGAAGAGACCCGGAAACAGGTAAAGATATACACGTAACATCAGCAAATTTAAAATTAACAACAGAATTTGATGTTAAAAAACTAAAAAGCATAAAAAGTTACAGAGGGATAAGACATGCTCAAGGTCTTCCAGTTAGAGGACAGAGAACCAGATCTAATTTTAGAAAAGGTAAAGCTGTAGGAGTTTCAAAGAAGAAAATGAAAGAAGCAGCTCCAAAAAAAGAAGAATCTAAAAAAGGAGATAAAAAATAATGGGGGATCCTAGAAGATTAAAGAAAAAGTATTCTGGTCCACAACATCCATGGGAAGCTACTAGGATAGAGCAAGAAAAAAAACTGATTGAAGCATACGGATTAAAAAATAAAAAAGAGATTTGGAAATCATCTTCATTCTTAAGAAAAATTAAATCACAGGTTAAAACATTAATAGCTTCTACTACAGAGCAAGCAAAAAAAGAAGAAAAACAATTATTGAAAAAATTACAAAAACTTAATTTGTTAGATGCAAATGCAAAGATTGAAGATGTTTTAAATTTAAAAATAGAAAACATTCTAGATAGAAGATTACAATCTCAAGTTTATAAAAGAGGGCTTGCAAGAACACCAAAACAAGCAAGGCAATTTGTAACTCATGGCCATATTCAAATTCTAGATCATGAGGTAAACATTCCATCATACTTAGTTGAAATGGAAGAAGAAGCAAAAATTATATTCTCACCAACTTCAGAATTAAAAAATGAAGATCATCCTGAGCGCGTAGTTGAAAAAAAAGAAAAATCAAAAGAA
>JBBSWZ010000033.1:2271-3748 GCA_038046025.1 Nanobdellota archaeon
TATCAATAAACGATATTTTTATAAATGGTGAATCAGCTACATTACCAAAAATGATATTGTGGGAAATAAGAAAATAAATGGTTCAAAGAGAATATAAACCACTTAGATGGGGAGTAGCGCACATTTATTCTAGCTATAATAATTCCATAATTCACATTACTGATATAACAGGAACAGAAACATTAGGAAAAGCTTCCGGTGGTATGGTAGTTAAATCACATAGACTAGAATCTTCACCAACTGCAGCTATAAATGCAGCTAAGATGGCAGCAGAATCAGCAAAAGACAAAGGTATTACAGGACTCCATATAAAAATTAGAGCTCCAGGTGGTCATAATGGTTCAACAGCACCAGGTCCTGGAGCGCAAGCAGCTATCAGAGCCTTATCAAGAATGGGTTTAAGGATTGGTGTTATTGAAGACGTTACTGGAATCCCGACAGATAGATGTAGAAAAAAATATGGACGCAGAGGAAGAAGAGTTTAAACCAATCTATTTCTAACTTTACTTTGGTTCCAAAGTGAATCACGACCAGCAATATGAAGTTTTTCTCTAATACCTTTAGTCATTTCACCAATTAATCCAAATCCTTTTTGTGTATAAGGAGTATAACCCTCTAAAGCATTAGCTCCTGAGTCTAAGACAGACCAAGCAGAATTAGTAGAATTAATCCCTCCAGTACCAACTATAAAAACATCTTGAAAATTTCTCCTAACATCTCTAATAGCTCTATCTCTATAAGGTACTAAAAATCTTCCACTCACTCCAGCAAAATCATATCCCCATTCTCTAGAAGGGATTTGTTCTTTTGGTACCCTATACGTATTAACAACTACTACACCATCACCTCCACAATCCATAAATCCACTTACTAAATCCAACCACTCTTCTCTTTTTTCTAGAACATCATCATAAGGACCCATTTTTACCAGTGCAAGTCTACTACCTGAAGTTTCTTTAACTAATCTTCCATACTCTCTAAAAGTTTCAGGATTCCTTAATAATTTGAGAGCAGCAGTATTTGGGGAAAAAGGATTCCAAACAAAACCATCAACAAGATCACTAAGTTCTCTTAGCAATATTTTTGTTTCTTCAAAAGCAACATCTAATCCATCTTCATTAGGAGGTATTCCACAGATACTAGCTAAAATAAATCCATTACCTCTGTTACTTCTATAGTCTTGTAACTTTCCTTTCGCATATTTTAGTCCTTTACTAGGAAACCCCTGCGCGTTATACAAATTCCAATTTGCATCATCTCTAGCAACTCTTGGTCTATTATTTCCTTCTCTTTGATTTACCACAATAGTTCCAACTTCCTGAAAACCAAATAAATGAGATAAAGGACCAACAACATCACAATTTTTATCTAATCCAGCAGCAGTTCCAAATATTGGAATATGTTTACCATTCCAAGAAAAAGTTAATCCTGAAAAATCTTGTTTTGCTCCAACCTCTGCTACAATATCTTCATATTC
>JBBSWZ010000033.1:3848-5419 GCA_038046025.1 Nanobdellota archaeon
CGCCTTAAAACCTATCTCTTCATTCAATTTATACAATTCCTCAACACAAACCTTAACAAAATCTTCAGGAGCTTTTTCTTTTTTCTTTGTCCAAGGATGAGTTAATCCACTAGAACTATTTATTCTTGCTAAGCTTAATTCATAATCAGCATTCCTTAATCTAGATGCAACATCTGTAGCACTACCAGTCTGTGTTCCTACACCCGGAATCAATAATGGAATATCTTTTCCAGAGTAAAATTCAACTAATATACTTAATTCATCAGGAGAAGTTGCACCAACAACAGCTCCAACACCAGGATTTCCACCAGCCCATTCCACAATTTTCTCTGCAACACGTTGATATAATGGCACACTAACAACACCTCCCCAATTTTGAAAATCCTTAGCTCCAGGATTTGAAGTTCTATTTAAAATGTAAACCCCTCTTCCTTGTTCATCATTACAATATTGAACAAATGGCATGACAGAATCTGTTCCCATATAAGGATGAACTGTAACTGCATCAACATCCCAAGCATCAAAACCTTCTTGCGCATAATTTGCAGAAGATCTATCAATATCCCCTCTTTTAAAATCAAGTATAATAGGCATTCCCTCAAATAAATGCTCAATAATATTAAGAGTTGCACTCAAGGCTATACTACCATCAAATTTACATTGTCTCCTTCTATCATGTTTTAAATAAAAACCAACATTTGGCTTAAATACTCCAGGAAAAACTTGCTTTTGTTTCATCTCTTGAAAAATCTCAGAAAAGAAATGAGGAACACCGCCAATACCTTTATTTGAAAACCTATCAGGCATTGCTTCTAAAACAGGATCTAATCCCATACAAGCAATACTCCCATATTTATCTGCAGATCTTCTTAATTTCTCTAAATAATCCATTTTTAATTCCCTCCCACTTTTTCAATTCTTGGAAAACCATTTTTTTCTCCCCAACCAAAAGGATCAGCTCTCCATTCATTCAACATTCTAACTTGTTCTTCATCAATATATGCACTTTCCACCGCAACCTCTAACAAAGTTTCATAATCAAGCAAAGATCTAACATTACAAGGAAAACTTAATTTATTTCCATCTCTGTCAAAAGCTTCTTCACCTCTAAAAACTCTTTCAGCTTTATCTAATCCATAATTAAATATTGAAAGACAGTAATCACATACACCATTTGCATCTCTTATAGCCTGAACAGCCGATGCAGAACTTCCACCTGTAGAAATTAAATCTTCTATTAAAATAATCTTCTCTCCTTCCAAGTCAGACTCAGAATCAATGCCTTCAATTCTATTTCTTAAACCATGATCCTTCGGTTTATCTCTTACATATATTAATGGAGCTCCAGTAAGATCAGCAAGTGTAGTTGCAGGAGAAATTCCAGCTGTTGAAGTTCCAGCAATTCTTCTCCATTCTATCCCTTCATCCTCTATCAAATCTAAAAAACCATTTGCAATTATTTCTCTATATTCATAACTTCCTAAAAATAGCCTATTATCATTATAAATTGGCATTCTATATCCAGAAGCCCACTGAAATGGATCATCAGGATTTAACTTAATAGCTCTAAT
>JBBSWZ010000034.1:0-3953 GCA_038046025.1 Nanobdellota archaeon
TGTTTAACTTGGCTTTGCACAAGAAGTCCCTTTCTGCACAAGAATCCTTGAATTTGGTTGTGCTGCATTGTAACATTAACGGGACTTAAAATTCAATTTATGAAGGGATTATTAATTAATTTTCTGTGGATTACTTAATAGCAGGCTTTTTACCCCAAATTTTTCTCCACTTATCCATCCATCTGCCAAATGGTTCAAATAATGGAAATGCCATTGCAAGACCTATAGGCAAGGCAATTGCTATTTCTTGCGGAGACGCACCAGCATAAGCCAACATTCCAGTATACATAACTGCTTGTATAGGTGTTTGAGCACAGGCGTTTACTGCCCACTTCTTATAAAATGGACTTTGTTTTGAAACATTCCATTTTTTAGCTAGTGCGTTTCTAAGCAAACCTGCTGGTCTCATCGCTACAGAATGAGCTACTAGTCCAGTAGAACGGGAGTCAAACACTTCTCCAGAATCCATTCCAGCAACATAATGTTCCATAGCTGTATATATCGGAGTAAAAAAAGTCCATCCTGCAGAAACATCTACTAAATAATCAGATGCTACATTTTTAGCTTTTTCATAAAGACTTCTTTTTTCTTCATGGGAAGGATTATAAGATAAAGTTTTTTTATTACCTATATCACTTCTCTCTACAAGGTTCTCTAAATTATTTTCTGATTGATTAGTCATATTGTTCCTCATTTTTTCATAAAATATGTATTATAAAATATATATTATATTACTATTATCAGAGTTGAAGTAGTATATAAATTTTTCTATAATCATTACTATAGAGTAATAATATTTATTGAACTAGAGAATAAAAATTAAAAACGGCTTTGCACAAGTATTAATCAAAAATCACTTAATATTTTTCAAAGCAACTACACCAATTAGGACTACTAGGATCCATTTTAAGTAATCAAATAGTTGCATAATCAAATCAAATCCTGGCTTTATAACTTCTATATAACTAACAAATGAGTTTTCTGTTGCTAACGCAAATTCTATTATCATTAAACCTACTAGAACTAAAATAAATATATCTACCAAGGAAGTAAAGGATTCTACAGATTTTTTATCTTTAATAAAACTAATTAGGAAATCATCTAATAATGGTACTACTCTGGTTATGGCAATATGTGCTCCTATTATTACAAAAACTATTTTTAATATGTTAATGGCAATTGCTTCAACAGCCATATATTTTACCTCCTTTTTATTTAATTAAATTTTACTAGTATATAAATTTTTTTAACTAGGAAAGATTTAAAAACTTCTTAAAATTAAAGATTAGTAATGCTAAAATTACCTGGCAGGGGAAAAAAGAGTACAAGTTTAAGTTTTTTATCTCCTTATAAGAAATTAATTAATGTAGTTGGATCTAAAAAGTTAGTTGTACAGGAAAAAAGATTACAGGGTTTTGAGAAATTATCTGGTTCTTTGTTTAGTGATTCAAAAAAGAAGAAGGGGATTATAAAAATAAATAATCTAGAAAAATCATTTGGTAAGAATTTAGTTTTAAAAAAAATAAATTTAGAGATTCCTCCAGGAAAGATATTCGGGATTATTGGAGAAAGTGGTTCTGGTAAGACTACCTTGTTAAGGTCTATGATAGGTTATTTCAAACTTGATAAGGGGGATATAAGTTTTGACGGAAAAGATATTTCAAAGGATACTACTTTTATTAAAAATAATTTTGGATTTGCAACTCAGGAGAATTCATTTTATGAAAAATTAACTATACAAGAAAATATGTGGTTTTTTGGAAGTTTGTATGGATTGGACAAGGTCTACCTTAATGAAAATGTTGATAGGATATTGAGGCTTGTAGAATTAATAGCCCATAAGAAAAAACAAGCTGAAAAACTATCTGGTGGTATGAAAAAAAGGTTGGATTTGGCTTGTGCTTTAATAAACGATCCTAGTGTTCTTATATTAGACGAGCCAACTGAAGACTTAGATCCTATCTTAAGACAGCAAATGTTAAATTTAGTTAAGAATATTAATTTAAATGGGACTACTGTTATAATTGCCTCCCATCTTTTGGATGAAGTGGAGTATTTATGTGATACAGTTGCAGTAATATCTGATGGATCTGTCATGACAGTTGGAAGCCCTAGTGAATTGAAAGATGCGTATAAGAAAGGAGAGGAGATACATTTAGTTTTAGAAAATACTAGCCATTACAAAGAATATGCTAGAAAACTTAAGGGTTTGCAATTAGACACAGACGGTAATAAGCTAATCATTTATGTTCCTGAGAAAGATAATCCTATAAAGGTCTTAAAGAGGATTCTCTCTTGGATTAATAAAGATAAGCAAAAAGTTATTATGGCTGATATTAGAAGGCCTAGCCTAACAGAGGTATTTTCAGATCTAACAAAAAATGTCAAAAAAGGAAAGAAAAAATAAAAAGTTAGGAAAGTTCAGAAAAAATTCTGTTTTTGGAGAACTAAGCAATATAATAGTTAAGAATTTCAAACTGATAGCTAGAAGTAAAACTTCTTCATTAATAGTTCTATTAGGGCCTTTGTTAATAATAGCCTTAGTGGGTACTGCATATAACACTTCAAATATTTATGATATTAGAATAGGTGCTTATTCTCCAAGTTATAGTGAATTATCAAATTCAATTTTAGGTACAATAGGAGAGCAGTTTTCAATTATTAAATTAGATAGTAAAGAAGATTGTATTGCTGGATTAAAATCCTCTCAGTTACATGTTTGTGCAATAATACCAGAAAATTTAGGTGTGGGTAGTCCTGATCCAATTGACTTTCATGTTGATCAGTCTAGAGTAAATTTAGTTTGGATAGTAATAGATGCTATAAATACTGAAGTTGGTGAAAAGAAAAGTGAATTAAGTTTAGAGTTAACAAGTGCTATTTTAAATGTTTTAGATGATGCGAGGATAAAGATAGAGGATAAGAAAAGTACTTTGGTTAGTGTAAGTGAAACTAATAAAGAAATCCTAGGAAATGTTGAAGGTCTTTCTGAAAGTTTGGGTTCTTTTGGTGACATAAAAGATTTTATTGATATAAGTAAAATAAGCCAAAAATTAGACGAGGTAGTTTCTGCAAATAATTTAAGTAGTGAGCCTTTTGAACCTGTTAAACAGACTATCAGGAATGTATTGAATAATACTGAATCTTTTGGGAAGGAATTAGAGGAAAGTACTCTTGTCTTGCAAGATGTTAGAAGTGGAATATCTGGTTCTGCAGAAGACTTGGATGATGTTATGGGAAGTCTAGAACGTATTGAGTCCAATATTCAAGGAGTGCTTGGCACTAGTGCTGAAACTGTTGTTAGCCCTATCAAAACAAATGTGACTCCTGTTGTGACTGAGAAAACCCATTTAAGTTTTTTATTTCCTACTTTACTAGTTTTAGTAATAATGTTAATTGGTTTGCTGTTAAGTAGTGGATTGATTGTTAGGGAAAGATCTAGTAGTGCTTATTTTAGAAATTTTATTACTCCTACTAAAGATGGTGTTTTTATTTTGGGTCACTTTTTGACTAATTTTATCATTTTAATTGTTCAGTTAATTATTATTATGGTTATTGCTACAATATTTTTCAAAGATGATTTGGTTAATGTTCTATATGCTAGCTCTATTTCATTATTTGTTATATGTGCAGTATTTGTGTTGATTGGTATGTTATTAGGTTATATATTTAAGAGTGAAGAAACAGCAATGTTGGCTGTAATATGTGTTGCTAGCTTATTCTTGTTTTTTTCAAGTACTATCTTGCCCTTGGAAACATTGCCAAGTTATTTGAAGGGTATAGCTGATTTTAATCCTTTTGTGTTATCAGAAGGAATATTGAAAAAGGTTATGTTATTTAAGTATGAACTGGGTGGTATACGCCAGTCATTATTAATTTTAGTTTCTTATATTGGTTTACTAGGAATATTAGTATTTGGTACTCAAAAATTGAGCAAAAGACAACTTCAATAG
>JBBSWZ010000035.1:0-10664 GCA_038046025.1 Nanobdellota archaeon
ATTGATTAAATTAATTATTCAATAAAAAGATGGATAAGGTAACTAGACTATCAACAGGCATTATAGGCCTTGATTCTTTAGTTGAGGGAGGTTTTAAAAAAAATTCTGTAAATCTTATTGTTGGAGAGCCAGGTTCTGGCAAAACTATCTTTGCTATCCAATTTTTAATAGAGGGATGCATAAAGGGAGAACCTGGAATTTATATAACGTTTGAGGAAAAAAAAGAAAAATTATATGAAGATATGCTTTCCCTTGGATGGGACTTAGAAAAATTTGAAAAAAAAGGATTATTTAGAATTCTGGAATACACTCCAGAACAAGTTAAGAAGGTATTAGTAGAAGGTGGCGGTATTGTAGATGCCCTAGTAGAGAAATTAAAGGCTAAACGCTTAGCAATAGATTCCATAACCTCCTTCTCCCTATTATATGAAGATGAATTAACAAAAAAAGAAGCAGCTTTATCTTTATTTGATTTAATTAATAAATGGAAATGCACAGCAGTCCTAACATCCCAAGCAAGAAGCGGAGACCATGAAACTATAATGGGAGCTGCTTTAGAATTTGAAGTCGACAGCATCCTTATCTTATATCATTCAAAAAAGAAAGGAGAAAGAATAAGAGCTCTAGAAATTTTAAAAATGCGTGGAACAAAAATTCCATCTAAAACATATAAATTTGATATAGAAAAAAATGGAATTTCAGTTAATAAAGAAATAGTAAAATTATAAGAAAAAATAAAAAATTAACTTGCTTCAACTTCTGCCACTATTTGGCCTGTTCTTGTGTGTGCAATTCCACCTTCATCAGTATAAGCAATAGTTAAATCTGATTTAAATCTGGCACCGGCAGTTGGTACAACTGCACATGTTATTGTATGAGTCACAGTAGCTCCATCATTTAAGACCGCGGCAGTACTAGCATCTCCAGTACATGCCCCACCACTATCACCTACAGTTGTTATACTTACAGCAGTCAAATCCTGACCAATACCATTCTGTATGTCAACTCTAATATGACCACCTGCTGCAGTTGCATCTACTTTGAAAGCTTCACAACTTAAACCAGGCATTAATGTACAACTACTAGGCAAAAATCTACTTGGATTTAATACACCAAAATAAGCTAATGCTCCAATAGCAATTAAAACAACTAGAATAGCCCATCCATAGGTCATCAAAAACTCCATGGCTGCCTGTCCTCTTCTCATTTAACCACCCCTATCAATTGATTAAAAATATAATTTTATTAAACTAGTTGAAGTTACTACTATTTAAACCTTCCTCTCTATTTTAACTACTCAAAAAAGAAAAATAAACTATAATAAACCTAGAAGTTTTATCAGGTTTATGAAAGGCCAAAGCAGCATAGAGTATATAGCAATCATAGGCGTTATTTTAGTTGTCAGCATACCTTTATTCTACTATATAACTAAAACTTCAGGGGATAACATAAGGATTAATAAAGCAGACGATGCTGTTTCTTCTTTAGCAAATAAAGCAGATTTAGTTTATTCTTCAGGTCTAGGAAGTAAAGACTTTGTTTGGGTTAATATCCCTTCAGGAGTTAAGGCAGCATCAGTATCAGGTAATAATTTAATATTAAACTTATCAATATTTGGAGGAACATCAGAATTTGTTTCATATTCTAAAGCAGAGTTAAATGCAACCACAGATTTCATAAATAAGATTTCAACTCAAGGTACATATAAATTTCCAGTAGAAACTTTTAGAGATTCAGATGGAAAAGTTAAAGTCTTATTAGGAGGATTTTGTGGAGACAATATCTGTAGCAGCACAGAAGATCCTACTTCTTGTCTATTAGACTGCACATCATACTGCGGAGATTTATTCTGTGATAGTTCAGAAGATTGCACATGTTCAGATTGTTACGGAGAATCAAACGGATGTCCTGCAGGTCAAATTTGTGACTCACAAGGATCTGGATCTTGTGTATCAACAACCCAAATCACATGCGGGGATGGGATTTGCACTGGCCTACCAGGAGATAATTGCAATACTTGCCCAGCAGATTGCCCAATACCTACAGGCTATGTATGCTGCCCATATGATCCTGAACAAAACTACTATGTTCTATGGAATGATGATAAATGTCCTGAAGTCCCACCAAGTGTAAGTAATTGTGGGGATTATTGTGTTTACATCGGAACTTACAACAATGGAGTTTGTAGACAAAGTGAAGCCCAATGTACTAAATTTAATGAAGTTTACACGCCAGCTGGAGATCCTTGGTGCACAGGAGATCCAACAATAGATAAATGTTGTTGTCAACCATAAAATATGAAAAAAGCTCAAATAGGCTTAGAAGCAATCTTTATTATTGGAATAGTACTCATTATATTTTTTTTTATTCTTGGATATGGCTTTGACAAAAGAAATGACATTAGAAATTCTGAAAGGTTTATTTTACAACAAGACGAATGTTTTAAGATTAGCAATTTAATAATAGGAGCTTTCATTAATGGTAATGGAACAGAAATAAGAATAAATTTAGAATATACAGCAAACACTTTGCCAAATTCCAGATTAATAAATATTAATGATAAAACAGATGTTACTTGCACAATACCAATAAATGCATTTTCACAAACAAATTTAAATTCAGGAAATATAAGAGTATATAATCAGGGAGACTTTGTTTTAATAGAAAATGTATAAAAAAGCACAGGTAAACACAATTGATCTTATTATTGCCGTAAGCTTATTTTTTGTCTTAATATTAAGTTTCATATTAATCTGGGATAATTACGCAAAAAAATTAGATGAAAAAGTAAAATACGATAATATAGCTGAAAAAGCAATTAAAATAACTGATGTTTTAGTAAACACTCACGGAATTCCAGATGATTGGGAAACAGATTCTGAAAATGTGCAAATTATTGGATTAACTAGTAATGCCAGGATAGTATCAGATAATAAACTAGAAGAGTTTGTAAATCTAGATTACAATTTCATAAAACAAAACTTTAACATAGAAGCTTTTGATTTTTATTTAAAAGTAGTTGATTCTAATAATAAAATAATTCAAATTGATGATGATAATGTAGAAATAGGCATAAAACCAAGTTTGGATTCAGAAGACGTCATAACTATTCAAAGAATAATAGCCAGAGGAGGTACAGAAGTTGTCCTTGAATTCACGCTATGGAAATAAAGGATATATATTCACGCTAGATATTTCAGTAGCCATGTTTATTGTAATAATTGTATTATTAAGCTCATTTTTATTAATCACTAGAAGCAATGAAGACAGTTATTCTTTCCTACAGCATGTAAAAATTGGAGATGATTTATTCACTTCTCTGGATATAAATGGAAAGCTTGACTCATTAAATAAAGCAACAATAGGTAGTAATATAGAAAATATTTTACCAAGTAATTTTAACTACACGTTCAAACTAGAATGTGAAAACAAAATTTCTCAAAAAGGAACATTCCCCCAGGGATCTATAATTGGTTCTGAAAGATTAGTGGTTACAGATAACCTAGATTTTTGTATTGTGAGGTACTGGATATGGCCAAAGTAAAAGCTGTTTTTTTCAGCCTAGGATTTTTTATATTAGTCCTAATATTTTTTTCATTCGCAGTACTAATTTCAGATACTTTCAAATTATCAAGAGATAGAACATCTGAATTAATAGCCTTAGAAAAATTTCATACATTAGATGAATCAACACAACAAGGATTCAGAGATATATTCAATATAACTTCAGGTATAAAAATATCCAAAACAAATACAATTACTTTCACAGAAGAGCTACCAAATTCAAATGAAACTAATTTTAAAAATAATCTAACAAATTTTAGTAATTTTATTAATTTAAACTACCCAATTAAGTTATCAGATGACATTATCAACAATGAACTAGCCTTGTGGATTAGACCACACAACATAAAGTATTATCATGAAAGTTTCGGAGATGATATAATAAAAGTTCAGCATGAGTCTTATAATTTTAACAAATACATAGTAAATATAATTACAACCAGAACTTTAGACTCAACATCCTGCTCAGCTACAGGAAATTCAAATGGGAAGCTAGATGTTTCAGCAACAGGAGCCAGTTCTACCAGTTGCAGCTCTAATAGCCCACAACACGTGGATCTATTCGATGACAGTGATGTTTTAATAGCCACAGTAGATCTAACTAGTAATATATTAACAATAGATTCTGAATCCTCAATAACAGTAACAACAAGCATAAATTCTCTAGACGACTTAAACAAAGCAGTTGATATCTACACAGAGGAAGGAACTCTATTTATGAACTTTTCAGATTTTAATTTTATTAAAAACACTTCAATTAGAGTTGTGTAATTATTAATCAATTAAAACAACAATTAATATATCGTGAGTAACAAACAAAATATAATGAAAAAGAGTAAAAAGGGAATTGATAGTTTGAACAGTAAAAACAAGAGGATTGACCCAAAAAATCTATTAAAAAACCCTGAGCAAAATATTAAAGGCAAAGTAAAGAGTTTTTTTAAATTAAATAAACTTCCAAAGTTAGACATCAAAAACAGATTAAACCTTAAAATAAAAATATTACAATTAATAAAACCTAAAGAAATTGAAAAAAAAATAAATTCAGGTGAATTACCAAAGAAACAAGAGATTAAACAAATAAAAGAAAGTCCTTCTCCTATCCCTACTTCATCAAAAAAATTGATTGATAAAATAAAACAACAAAAAGAAAAAATATCCTCAAAGATTAAAAAAATAAGATTATCTAAAATTAATTTAAAAAAAGAACTTAAACCTAAGGAGCTCAAACAAGAAATTATTCCTAAGATAGAAAAAAAATCTTCAGGTAAAGAATCAATATATACTACAGACCTTGACAAACTTTATGATTTAATTCAAGAAAGGAACATAGTAAAACTTTCAGAAGTTACAAATGAATTAAAGGTAGATAAAACAATAGCTCAAAAGTGGGGCAATATTCTTGAAGAACACGAGTTAATACAGTTCCATTTTCCTGCAGTTGGTGAACCAGAGTTTAGAAAATTGGGTTTAAATATAAAAAGAGAGCAAACCCCTGAAGAAAGCAAGAAAAAGAAAATTATTATTAGTATAGTAACAGCCTCAATAATATTATTATTAATAATTAGCATTTTCATTATTAGATCAATAACTAAAACAGAAGAACCTGGTCAAATAAAACTAGCAGAAACATCTGAACCAGAAATTACAAAAGAAGGACAAAGATCAGAAATAATAACCAAAGCATTTTCAGGTCAAGGAACTTATATATGTGCAGGACCAGAAGTAAAATACTATATAAAAGATAATTGGTTAAGAGCAGAAAGTCTTGAGACAAATACCACAGTTATTGTAAAAGAAGAAGCTCTATACACATATAACAAAAATAACAATAACTGGATTAAGTCTAATATACCAGAAGACCTAGCTTTGCCAGGATCTGGAAAACTTCCAAGTAAAGAAATAAACTGTAAGGAAGAAGAAATAAGCAATGATCTTTTCAATATTCAAGGAGAGATAATATGAAGTCAATAGATACTTATGAAGTTGATGCGGATGGCGTTAAAGTAAATGTAAATATAATAAAAACCCCAAGCATAGGTTTAACTTATAACATTACAATACCAAAAATATCCAAAATAACAGAAGTTCTCCTTGCTGAAGTTAAAAATAGATTAATATCAGAAGTTTCTCTTGGTGCTCAAGAAATCTTAGATCCTCAAATAATAAGCAATTTAAAAACAAGATTTAGAAGAAGTACAGAAATAGTCCTAAAAAACATAGTTCCATCAATTTCAAAAGAAACCATTGATTTTTTCACAGGAAAACTACTACATGAAATGCTAGGTTTAGATGAAATAGAATTCCTATTAAATGACGGTTTTCTAGAAGAAGTAGTAATAAACTCTTCCTCAGAGCCTGTTAGAGTATATCATAAAAAATATGGTTGGATACAAACTAATGTCATAGTCAAAAACGAGCTAAAAATACAAAATTATGCTAACATAATAGCAAGACGTGTAGGACGCCAGATTACAACGCTAAATCCTCTACTAGATGCCCATCTAATAACTGGAGATAGGGCTAATGCCGTACTCTATCCAATATCAAACAAAGGAAACACAATAACAATAAGAAAGTTCGCTAGAGATCCTTGGACCGTCACAGACTTAATAAAAAATAAAACTTGCTCCTCAGACATTTTTGCTTTAATATGGCTAGCAATGCAATATGAGATGAATATTCTAATTTCAGGAGGTACAGCTAGTGGAAAAACCAGTTTTTTAAATACGATGATGCCATTTATACCTCCGAATCATAGAATTTTAACTATAGAAGACACTCGAGAATTATTATTACCTAAATTCTTATATTGGGTTCCATTAACAGTGAGACAACCAAATCCAGAAGGGAAAGGAGAAGTTACTATGCTCCAATTACTAGTTAACGCATTAAGAATGAGACCTGATAGAATTATTCTTGGTGAAATAAGAAAGCATGATCAAGCAGAAGTTTTATTTGAGGCAATGCATACTGGTCATTCAGTTTACGCAACAGTTCACGCTAATTCCATGGCTGAAACAATAAGAAGACTGATAAATCCACCAATAAACGTTCCAAAAAACTTATTAGAATCTGTAAATTTAAATGCGGTCCTTTATAGAGATAGAAAAAGAGGTATAAGAAGACTTTTCCAAATAGGAGAAATATTAGCAGAAGAAGATGAAGTCAAACCAAATATTCTATATAGATGGAAAGTAACTGATGATACATTTGTTCCACATGCAGAAAGCATAAATTTCTTTGATAATTTAAGTTTGCACACTGGTTTATCACTACAAGAATTAGAACAAGATTTAAAAGATAAAAATAATATTCTAAAACATATGGTTAAAAATAACATAAGAGCAATAGATCAAGTGGGAGAAATCATGAACAAATACTATTTAGGTGAAAAAATCATTTAAGTTTTTTCTTTCCTGCTATTATATTCTTTATTTCAAGAGACTTACTCTGGAATCCAAACTGTCTTCCTATAGATAAAACATAATAAGCTGATAGCAAAAAGAAGAAATAAACAACAGTAGTCAAGAAATGTTCAATATATATTATTTTATGGACAACCATCAAAAAATCAACTAATCTTACAAAGGATAAGACAACCAAAGCTATCAAACTAGCTAAAAAACTGTTTGTAAATAACCTCATAGTTGAATGAGGACTTAAGCTATATTTAGCTATTAAAGTCCATATAATTGCTAAAACACCAATACTTAAAGATAGGGCGCCTAGTAAAATCTCTAAAGAACCACTTAATCTATACAATATATAAGCAGCAACAACTATAGCTATTATTACTAATAAAGCTTTAATTCCCTTTCCAGATTCTTGTTTTTTTGCCATTACAAATTCAATTCAAAATCACAAAATTGTAACAATTCTTCAATTAACTCTTTATTTCCTTTTTTCTGTAGTGATATAATTATACCAATCACTTTCCAAACCCTCATTTTCCCAGATATGAAATGAATAAACCTAGTAACGGTTTCTACATCATTGTATAATAATAAAGTATTCAAACTATCAAAGAACAAAAACTTTTCTTTTCCTGGGAGAGAAGTTACAGCCTGGTCCATCGCAATACTAATATCACTTAAATTCTCAGGAGTGCCAATATACAAACAGTTTTTTGTTTTTTTTACCTTACCAGCAGATGTTTTTGTTATAGCATCGATAAAAATAATTAACCTGGTATCAACACCAACTTGCTTAAAACTGCTCTCTAGAGTTTCAAAAGGTTTATTCAAAGTAACATATGCACCAGGTATATCCACCTCTTGAGTTAAATACTTTATCAATTTAAGATTAGTCTGTTGATAATTTCCAGCAGAAACAGTTGCCAGTACAACACTATTTTTCAACTTTCTTAACTTACTTAAACCCTCTTTTCCCATATATAAACTAATAAAAAGTATCTATTTAAAACTTTTTATCAAAAAAAGCAAGTTTTTTATATTCAATATCCTTCTTTTTTACTAGGTTAATCAACAATAGAGGTGTTATATGTTAATAAAAACAAGAGTTCCTGGATTTGATAAACTTCTTAAAGGAGGTTTACGTGAAAATTCATCAATTATAATTAAAGGCGGCCCAGGAACAGGAAAAACAATCCTAGCTTTAAATTTATTAGTAGAGGGGGCAAAAAATGGAGAAAAAGGACTTCTAATAACAACTGAAGATTTAGATGCTACACGAGAGTTCGCTAAAAACGTAGGTATTGATCTGCAAAAGTACGAAAAAGAAAAAAAGATTTTCTTAATGAAACAAACTATAAGTTTAAAAAAATTAGTTTCTGTTACAACGCCTCTCGACATAATAGAAAAGTATAAAGTAAAGATAGTTGTTTTAGACTCATTAACTATTTTTAAGTTTGCCACAATGGAAAATGAACTTGACTATAGAAGGCAAATATTTGACCTAATTAATACAACAAAAGACTCCTTGCTTATCGCAATATCAGAAGAAGATTTCACTTCCTTAGATGCAAATAATTATGAACCAGAAGATTATTTATTTGATGGTGTAATAAGATTATTAAAAATAAGAAAAAATAATAATTTCGAAAGGGCAATTCAAGTAGTAAAAATGCGCGGCCAAGACCATATGATTGATATCCACCCTATCCAAATTAAAAATGGTGGAATATATATTTACCCAGACCAGATTCCTTTTGCTTTAATAGAAAAAGGAAAAAAATAATTTCAGATGAAAAAGAAAATACCCTTCTCAATATTACCTTTTAAAACTCTAAGAAAGATCTCTAATATTTTCTTCGGATTTGGAGAGAAGATATCTAAAAACATTCCGAGTCTAGGATTACATCTTGAAGAAGCAGAAATAAAAATTACCACAATAGAATACGTAAGCATGAGTATTGCTGCTTCAATTATTTTCTTTATTTTTATAAATTTAGTCTTAACTATAACTCTGATCCTGATACAAATAGAAAATTCATTTTTGCTCTCTATTTTAATTTCCATCCCGATTACACTTTTTATTTTTATACAACAAATACTTTATCCAAAACTATTAGCAAATAGAAAGATCAGAGACATAGAAAAAAACTTATTGCCAGCATTACAGAATATTCTAGTACAGCTTAATTCCGGGATTCCTTTATTTAGTGTAATGGTTGCTATTTCAAATGAAGATTATGGAGAAGTATCAAAACAATTCAAAATGGCTGTTAAAAAAATTAATGCTGGTCTATCCCAAATTGAAGTTTTAGAATACATGGCAAGCCATAATCCTTCTTTATATTTCAGAAGAGCTATTTGGCAACTAGTAAATGGAATGAAATCTGGATCAGATGTTGGCCAAGTAATAAAACAAATAATTTCTTTCTTATCAGAAGAGCAACTCAATCAAATACAAAAATATGGTTCACAATTAAACCCTGTATCAATGTTTTATATGCTTATCACAGTTATATTACCTTCTCTTGGAGTTACTTTTTTAATTGTAATATCCTCATTTATCTCATCTTCAGAATTTGCTACTAAATTAATATTTTGGGGGTTATATACATTTGTGTTCTTTTTCCAAATAATGTTTATTGGTGTAATAAAAACAAGGAGGCCTACTCTATTAGAAGGATAATATGGTATATAGAATATTAACTAGAGTATTGCCAAAAAAAGTAAGAAGCCATTATAATAATCTATTCCTATACTCTAAGATAGAAGTAGATAAAGAAAAATTTTTAGGTTTCTTTTTATTATTTAGTCTATTACTCTCTTTAGCCCTATCTTTTATCATAGCCTTTTTATTCAAATTTAATTTATTAATAACTTTTATTATCATCTTAATAATCATACAATTAGCTTTCTATTTTGGTCTATCTCTAAAAGCTGATGCAAATGCAAAATTTGTAGAAACTGTATTACCAGACGCTTTACAATTAATGACATCTAATTTGAGAGCTGGTCTAACAACTGATAGAGCGTTAATACTGTCAGCAAGGCCTGAATTTGGACCTTTAAGTTATGAAATAAATGAAGCAGGCAAAAAAATAACATTAGGAAAAGACCTAGGAACTGCATTAGAAGAAATGGCAGGACACTTCAAATCAACAATTTTTAAGAAAACAATAATCTTAATCGTATCTGGTTTAAAATCAGGAGGGGAACTAACAGAATTATTAGATCAAACATCTATTAATTTAAGAAGAGAAAAATTATTAGAAGAAAAAATAAAAACTAATGTTTTAATGTATGTTATTTTCATTTTTATAGCAATAGGATTTGGTGCACCTATCTTGTTTGGCCTATCATCATTTTTAGTTGAAATAATGCAAACTAATTTAGCACAGATAAATGTTCCAGAAACCACATCATTACCTCTCTCATTTTCACAAGTAGTTATACAACCATCATTTATCCTTACTTTTGTAATAGTTAGTTTGATCACAACATCAATTCTAGGCTCATTAGTCTTAGGTTTAATAGGCAAAGGTAGTGAAAAGGCAGGTTTAAGATATATACCAATCTTATCTTCATTAACATTAACAGTATTCTTCATAACTAGATTCTTAATCAGTGTAATGTTTAGTGGAATATTTAATTTATAATTTATACTACAAAGAAATAACAAATAAAAAA
>JBBSWZ010000035.1:10764-17220 GCA_038046025.1 Nanobdellota archaeon
TTTAGTGGAATATTTAATTTATAATTTATACTACAAAGAAATAACAAATAAAAAAACGATATATATGTCAAAACATTTCAGGAGCGATATACAGAGGTAACTCTCCTTGCGCGTAGAGTTTTTTTCTTTTTTTATTTCAAAAATCCTAAAATATCTTCACAACAACAACTAGTGTCACTACCAGTTTTATAAGTCTCTATATTCTTAATATCTATTCCCTCAAAATTAATCCTCCTACCTAAAGGTAAGATCTCTCTAGTTTCATTTCCAGAAGCATTTACTCTAACAATAACTTCACCACCCTTACCTATATCTATAAGCTCAACCTCATCACTGTCAATTTCAACAACATCACCAATATTTACAACATATTCAGTAGCTGATTGAGTAGTAATTTTATTAGTATCAACTTCTGTTATAGCATATTCTTTATTTAAAAATTTAATTTCTAAAGGATTTGAAGCACTAATAGTACTTAAATCAACTTCTTCTTCAAATACATAATAATATCTTAAGTTTCCACTTAACAACTCCATCACAACATCATCTTCATAACTAAAATCACTACTGGATAAAGCAGTTTGTATCACAGTACCAGAATTATATAACAACACAGCATCCTTAGTATTGAAATCATTTCCACCAATCCTAACTTTCTCTCTCCTCAAAGTTGGAATATCACCAAAGCTTAACAATTTTGTATAGTAATTTGAATCACCAATATTATTACCTAAGGGAATTTTATCAGTAACTTCACCAGTACTTAAATAATCTTTAGTTACATTTTGCTCAACAACAATATTCCTTGTAATACTCATTAACCCGGATATAATATCAGAAGCACCAACAGTATCATCACTTTTTGCCTTATCACCAAAAACAAACAAAGTATTTCCAAATTTACCATTTTGTAAAAAAGGATAAGGATAATCAGAAAAATCAATATCAAAAGTTTCTCCAACCATCCTTTTTATCCCATTACTATCTAAAATAATTTCTTTTCCTTCTAAATCTAATTGTGTAAAATTGTCTTTAATAAATCTAGAAGCCATCCTTGTATCATCTGCAGTTGTACCAGCAACTAATAAAGCCGTATTCTTACCATTTTTTGCTATTTTTATCAGTGCCTCACCGAATTCCAAATTCCAACTATCACATTTAGGAAACTCTTCATATTCCTCTATTAAAGGATTAGCACATGGGCCACCAACAAAAACAACATTATAATTCTCCTTACCAATTAATTCACTAGCTAATATAGGATTTGGAGCTATTTCACCTAAAACAGTTGTCTCATTTTCAATTCTAGTAGTAGGAGCTAAAGTAGATTTTCCTATTAGTTTAACATTTGCAAAAACTTGATCATCTGGAATCTCTAATTGGACTTTATCAGAGTCAGCATTTGATTTAGGACTTTTAATTATTATACCATATAAAGTTCTTAAATCAGAAGTTTTCTTACCTAATTCCAAAGAACTCCATGTAATATCCCCATCATCTGCTGTAGAACTAGTATTGCCCAACCCATCAAATTCACCATTAGCATCATGCTTCAAATTTATAGTTAAATCATCATTTCCATTTACACTAGCATCACCTTCTTCACCTAAAATATCCAGAACAAGATCTAAACTATTAGCAGTACCAAGATCTCCTCTTAAATCAATTTGTACATTACTCCCAGAAGTACTCTTATAATTAACATCTGCTACATTAACATCCTTAGAGCCAGAATCCATAGCCACATAACCAGCTAATTTTTTTGCATTACTAGAATCCTCATAAAAAACACCAGCAACATTTGAGCCATTATTTATTAACCATATTTTATCAGTATCAATATCACCAACAACTGAACTATCATAATCTGATGTCTGCAATGTAAATCCTTCAGCATCATCTAAAGAATTTAAATACATAGCAGCTTTATTGCTCCATGATGTATTAAAAGTGCTTAGATCAACGCTAGACTTTGAAATTTCATAAGTTGCATAAGTATTTGAAGTCAAAGAGGTAAATTCAACACAGACATAATCCTCAGGCAAACATATTTTTCCTCCTGTTTTTACAGCTTTTACAGGATCACTAGCTAAAGTATCTGCTAAAAAATTATTCTTAATGCCTATAATAGGACCAGAATGTTGAGTATCATCACTTGCATCTCTTACAATAGTACTTCCTTTAGTTTTCAAATTTTTTAAAACCCATATCCATTTTCTATCTTCATCTCCACTTATATGGGATTCACCATCTTCAAATTTATCTAGTGCTTCTGTTCCTATGACTAGTATAGCTTGTCCTATTTTTGGACAGTCAGAAGCACCTGGAATAGTTATCTCAGAATCACACTCAACACTACAAATACCATGACTATAACCTTCCTTAATACATGCTAAATTACAATCTGATTGAGCTTGAGAAAAAATTACTAAAATAATTATTAAAAATATTATAATAACTAGTTTTCTCATTTTACCTCTTTTATAAAACAATAAATGTTTCTAACTTTATTAATTTTTGGATTAATAAAAGAAAAAGAAAATATAAAATAAATTACTTTTTAAAGGCCATTAAACCAATCACTATCATCTTCAATGCAGCTAGTCCTAAAACAACTGCAAGTACTTTATCCAAACTCCAATTCCCGGTCCATAACCACCAGGCAAGTACTGCCAATATAATACCTATGATTGCTTTAGACTTCAAACAACCACAATTTGACTTACCACAATATTCGCATTTCATTAACATCACCTCTAATTTAATAATAATTTTATCTAATTTAAGCCTTTATTAATCCTTTTAACTATTTCTTAGTCATAATTTCTATTATATCTTTATTTTTTAATAAATAATCCTTTCCAACAGCTCTTTTTGTCCTAACATCCATAGCTTTAATAAAATTTTTTCCTAAATCAGAATGAATTCTATATGCAAAATCTAAAGCTGTACTATTCTCTTTCATTAGAAAACAATCCGGCAAAACATTCCCATCAGAATCTTCTAATTTACTAACTCCACCTGGAAAAATAGCTATATATCTTAATAATTTAAATACTGCCTTATCTAAAACTTCTTGCACGCCTGTATTTTTAAATTCTTTTAGAAAATTTTTCATAAATTTTAATCCTTTTTTCTGTTCTTCACTCAATTTACTTTCATTTAATATTTCAAAATCCTCCTCACCAGGAATATATTTAATTAATTCATGCTTAGCAGCTTCTCTCAATGCTAATTCACTTTCAGCACTACAGGGGATTATCATATAATCTTTAAATTTCTCCTTCAGTTTATCCAAATTATATTTAGCCCCATCAACATCAATTTTATTAGCAGATATTATCATTGGCTTAGTTTTTTTCCTTAACTCAGAACTTAAACTAAACAAATCATCCTCACTCCATTCTAAGGGATGGTGTACTAATTTCAGTTTTTTAATACAATCTTCTACAATCTCTTCAGTAACTTTTAATCCACTTAATTGTTTAGCTAATTCTTTCTTAATATTCTGATTATCTTTACCAGCCATAGACCTAGCAAATCTTCCCCACCCTTTCTTCAATATACCTAAATACCAATAGTCTAATTCTTCCTCTAAAAATTCAATATCTTTAGCAGGATCATAACTTAAAGCTTTTACTTTTTCCCCCTTCTCATTTGTACTTCCAGAAACATCTATAATGTGCACTAAAACATCTGCTTGATTTAGATCATTTAGGAATGCCAGCCCTAATCCACGACCTTCATGAGCTCCAGGAACTAAACCAGCTACATCTATTAATTGAACAGGAACAAATCTATAAGTATCTAAAATAAAACCTTCTCTTGGATTTGAAACTTTATTAAATTCTTGAGCAACATCCTCAACTTTAACATATCCTATACCCTCATTTCTTTTAATTGTAACAAATGGTCTATCTCCTATTTCAACTTCCGCTAATGTTGAAGCCTTAAAAAAAGTTGATTTTCCACAATTTGGTTTTCCTACAATTCCTATTATCATATTTTTACCTAAAATACATATATTTTTAATGGTTTTTAAGGACAGAAATGTTTATATATATGCATGTATGTATATAGATTATGACAAAGGTAATATCAATTTCAGATGATGTTTACAATAGTTTAAAGAATCTTAAAAAACCAGGGGAATCTTTTTCAATAGTAATTAGAAAACTAGTAAAGAAAAGAAAAAGTAAGAAGGGGCTTCTTTCATTAGCTGGTATTTGGAAAAACAATGAAGAAATGGTCAAAATAATGAATAACATAACAGAAGATAGAAAGAAGTTTAAAGTGGGAAATTAATATGTATTGTTTAGATACAAATATTATAATAGAGTTCTTTAAAGGAAATGAGAGGATCATTAAAAAGATAAAAGAAAATTTAAATAACCAATTTTTTACCACTTTAAGTTTATGTGAGCTATATAAAGGGGCTTTTTTATCTAAAAATAAAGAAAAGGAACTAATAAACATTCAAACCTTATTAGATTATCTAGAATTAGTAACATTAAACATGAAATCAGCTGAAATATTTGGAGAGAAATATAAATTACTACAAGACTTAGGAAAGATGACACAAGAATTTGATTTATTAAATGCTTCTATTGCTCTAGCTTATGATCTTACATTTGTAACTCTTAATAAAAGGCATTTTATTAATATACCGGGTCTTAAAATAGAAGAATGGTAGTAAATTAGCTTATAGGTGCTAAACAGAAATATTTTTATATTAAAGAACAGGTAAAAATAACTAATAAAGTGGTGAAATTTACAATTCTATTAAAAAAAGAAAAGAGGGTGAAGTATTATGAATAAGAAAATATTAATTAGTATTATTTGTATTTTAGTTCTAGGTTTAATTTTAGTTTTTGCTGCTAATCCTACAGGAAATACAAATATAGCAAGCTATTCATTAAGTCAAAATCCATCAATCCCAGGTCAAACTGTAACAGTAACTTTAACAATAAGCAACACAGATATAGCTGTTAGAACTGTTAGTTTTTCAAGTACCTCTTTGACAGGATCTCTGGCAGGAAATACTAATGTCATACCTGCACCATCAATTTCTAACGTTGTTATTCAAGCTGCTAATAATGTTAATGATCACACATTCAATTTAATTATACCAGCTGGAATTACTCCTGATACCTATTCTGGTGTAATAACTGCTACAGATAATGATACACCACAAGGTACTTCAACTTTAAATTATCAAATTACTGTACAACAAGTAGCACAAGCAAGCAATTTTGTCACAGTCCAAGATGGTAAATTTTTTGGAATAGGAACAAATACTCCGAGTAGTAAATTAGATGTTATAGGAACAGGAAGATTTACAACTCCTGGAGGAGGAACTGGTATTCAATTAAATATAGATACTGGTTCAGGAAATGCTCCATTTATATTTTGGAAACCATATGCTACTACCGATGATAGGTTTGGTATAAGAGCTGATACTAACGCTTTAAGACTCGGATATGTGCCAGACGGTGGAACAATTTTTTCTAATGATTTAAATATAGATAAAACTGGTAATGTAGGAATTGGAACAACTAACCCACAAGCAAAATTAGATGTTTCTGGTAGTATGAGAATAAGTGGTGAAGGTGAATCTACATCATTAGAAATTGGTTTTGATATACCTGGAAAACCAACATTATCAGATGGAGGAAGTGGAAATTTAAATTCTGGAACAGTTTGTTATAAGGTAACAGCAGTTTATTCATCAGGTGAATCTGGTGTTTCTGAAGCTGAATGTGTTTCTATTACTGGTGGAAGTGCTGTAACAATTACTTGGAATAGAATTGCACATGCGATTGGATATAATGTATATGGAAGATCCCCAACTTATCTCAAGGTTAATACAATTCTGATTCCAAATCCTGCTCAGGCAACAATCAGTTTTACTGATACAGGTGGAAGTCCACTAGGAAGTCCAATCGGAACAACTGCACCACCAGGAGGTTTAGCAACTGCAGGAGAAATAAATATGGGAAGAGAATTACATGTGGCTGGTCTTGGTACTGGGATAGAAACAGTAGGTGCTTCAATTACAATAGGTTCAACATATGGTCCTCGTATAGCCTCAATGCAAGAAGGAACAGATAGTGATAGACAAGGTTTAGCCTTCTTTACACATCCAAGTGATACAGCTACAGATCCAGCAGTAGAACAGCTAAGGATAATGTATAACGGTAATGTTGGAATTGGAACACCTGAAGGACCAAAAGATAAATTACATATATTCGGTGAGGGAGGAGCATCTGTAGTATCAGGAACTGAAACAGTTGCAATAAGATTAGGTAAAAATACTGGGCCTCGTATAGCTACTATAGTAACTGGAACTAATGATGATCAACAAAGTCTGGCATTTTTCACACATCCTAGTTTATTAGCTGCAGATCCAGCAGTAGAACAATTAAGAGTAAAACATACTGGAGAAATAATCATCAA
>JBBSWZ010000036.1:0-26690 GCA_038046025.1 Nanobdellota archaeon
AGTATAAAGGGAAATATGATTTCTCTAGTGTTGTAGTAGTACTTGTAGTAGTACTTGTAGTAGTCGCAACAGAAGCAGTAAACGAAACATAATCAGTAGTTATATTTGCTTCACTAGCATCGGTAGCATTTGATCCATTATTAATAACAGCTAGATAGGTATAATTCCTTCCGTTAATTTGATCTATAAAATCAGTTATATTCATCCAAGAATAATCAAGGCTTCTTTCTACCTGTTCATCAGTAGCATTCGCATTGGATACATTTAAACTAACCCAAACACCACCTGTAACATTCCAAATTGAAAAATTATAACCAGTACCTGCACCATAAGCACTACTTGTAGCAGCATAACCTTCATATTTAGCAGAGGCATTAAGTATATCTTCTCTACTTTGATTAATCTCAAATTTAAATATCTGGAACGCCCTATAATTTCCTCCATAGGCAGGAGTTGCAGTTCTAGAATACCATCCGGTATTATCAGAATTAGATAAATTAGAATATTCATCACTAGGAGCTTCAGATACATTAGTACCAGTCAAATCTGTAGGATCAGGAGGATAATTAAGGTCATCTAAACCCCTAGTACCATTAGTAGCATTAAAAGTGCTTGAAGGACTAGTAATATCCTTAAAATCAAATGTAAAATCTTCTGTAACAGCCTGCGCAAAGAAACCACCAGAACTAAAAGATTCACTATCAAGTAAAACTTCTTCAGTAGTACTACTTGTGGTAATTATAGTCCTCGCTTCAGTTGTGCTGGTAGTTGTACTAGTCGTAATAGTCTCATCTTCCGGATTTAGAGGAACACCAAAGCTATAAATTTCTCCAGCAACATAGCCAGTAATATTAGGTTCAGTTCCTGTAATATCTATTAAAAGTGATAAGGATATGATAGTTATAGCTATTATCAAGTATACATTTTCTTTAAATAGATAATTAACCCTTCCCATAATAATAGAAGTTACCCTCCTTCACAACTTTTTTCTTTAGAATATACTCACGTAAATAACCATAAATCAAGTGATAAAGTGTTTTTTCTTTAGATGCATACTTCTTAACAAATTTCCTATCCTGTTTTAAGAAGTAAATATGCAATTCCTTTAATGTATAAGCATAACTAGAATTTTTTTTAAGAAAATTTAAAATTTGACCTCTTAAAAATAGTTTAGACTCTACACCCCCTTTCTTAAGATCCTCTACCTTGATAGGCATTAAACATTATTCTTATCCCTTTATTTATAAATGTATTGTATTTTATTGTATTATATAAAAATATTAAAATTTATTGTATTATACATTAAAATATATTAAAATTGTAAAATATAGTAAATATATACTATAATTATATTAAGATAAAATATTGTATTATATTGTAATCTATTGTATAAAATAAAGAATAACAATCTTAAAAAACAAAGATCTCATTAAATTAATTAATGATCAAAATAGAGAATCTAACTCATGTCTTTAGAACTAAAACCATCAATTTTAAGGTTCTTGATAATATCAATCTAAATATCAAAAAAAAGGAAATTTTTTGTTTACTGGGCCCAAATGGAGCAGGAAAAACAACACTTCTGAAATTGGCATCTGGTCTATTAAACCCTACTGAAGGCAATATTTTAATTGATAATAAACCAATACAGGAAAATAAAGAAAAGATAGGTTTAATGCTAGGTAATTCATTAATTTATAATAGGTTGACAGGTTATTCCAATCTAAAATATTTTGCAAAACTATATGGAATTAAGGACCATAGAGAAAGGATACAAAATATCTCCGACTTGCTTAAATTAAATAATTTTCTAAATAATTATGTAGAAATATATAGCTTTGGCATGAAATTAAAACTGGCATTAGCAAGGGCAATAATACATGACCCAGAAATTTTATTATTAGACGAACCAACTCTTGGTTTAGATCCAATAATATCCCTAGAAATTATAAAGATTATCCAAGAAATGAACAAAACAATAATCATCGCGACAAATAAATTTGAAGATACTTTAATAACACAAAATATCAAAATATTAAACAAGGGCAAACTACTAAATAGCATGGGTAAAATAACTCCAGATTCTTATATTAGGTTAATAAAAGAAAATGTTTGAAAAATTAAAAGCGATTATTGAAAAAGAGATTAAACTAAATTTTAGATATAAATTTAATTATCTTGGGATGTCATTAAGTAGTTCTTTAAGATTAATGTTTTTCTTTTTACTAATTTATTTTGGTATTTTTTCATTAGGTGTTAGAGACATTGGAGGTATATCCCATAACAATTACATACCGTTTCTTCTCCTAGGAGGTTTAATCTCAAGCTTTCTTGGTTTTGGATATGATTTATTTAATATCAAATTTCAAAATGAAAAATATTGGCAAACAATAGAGGCCTTTCTAATTGCTCCAGTAAATAAATTCAACTTGCTTCTGGGAATAGGTTTTTCAGAAATCATAAGATTGACAATAATATTCCTAATAATAATATTGATAACTTATTTATTCTTACCAGCTAGCATAATCTCAATCTTAATAATATCAATAATCTCCATGATAACTTATATAGGGATTCTGGGAATAAGCTTAATCAAGGGATTTTTTAGATTGACAAATGAAAATTATTTGTTCCTGATTGATTATTTTTTCTTTATTTGGATTTTTTTCTCATGCCTTTATTATCCTATAACATTATTTCCAGATTATATCCAAAAAATAATCTTATTAAATCCAATTTACCATTCAGTTACATTGATAAGAGAGCTCTGGTATGGGTCAATTACATCATCAATTTTTATAAATCATTTTTTATATATACTGGGTTTTTCAATAATATCCCCCTTGATTGGAATCTATTTGTTCAATAAAACAATCAATATCGGCATCAAAGGGTATTAGAATCTATCCATTCAGGCACATCTCTTTCGGTATACCCTTCCTCTCTCAACCAACTCTCAACCAAGGGTATTTGCCATTTACCATCAATATCAAGACCACCATCCCTCTTTATTGGATACATCTTTTTTCCCATCCACCTAAATGGAAGCTGACCATACTTATCATAATCAAAACAACATGATTTAACTACCATAGCGCATGGGTCAATAAACCATGTTTTAACAGATTGCCTATGAGATGAAACTCCCGGAAACATATTTTGATCTAAATGTGGCATTAAAAAACCATCCTCTATTTTCATTGCCCTACTAGGACTATACATATCATAATTACTAACAGTTATTGCAGAATCATATTTAGGATCATTCAATAAAACACTTATTCCTTCTTCCATATATTGTGGTTTAGTTGTAGCTCCATTACATACCATCAAAACAACCATTTTAATTTCCTTATCAGGATTAAGTTTTTTTATTTCATTAAACCCATGTAAATAAACATCTTCAGGTAAAGTCTTTTCTCGTGATAAATATTCTGGTCTATCTATTATTTCTATTCCATACTCTCTACCAACATTCTTCATCTCTTCAGACTCTGTAGATAAATAAACCTTACTTATTCTTTTACAGTTCTTAGCAGCCATTATAGGATAAGCCATTAAAGGTCTTCCAAGAATTGGGTATAAATTTTTATTATTAAATCCAACACTAGATGCCCTTCCAATAAGTAATGTAGGAATAAAATCAGCTCCTTTCATGATTTTAATCATAAAATTCCCTTTTATATATTTAATCATAGAAAAAAATAGAAATTTCACAATATACTAAACAATATTCCATTCAGGCACATCTTTTTCAGTATAACCTTCTTTCCTCAACCAATTCTCAATTAAGGGTATTTGCCATTCTTCATCCAAATCCATAATTCCCTCCCCCCGTATAGGATATATAACCTTATCTGTCCATCTAAACTGAGGTTGACCATGTTTACCATAATCAAACCAATGTGGTTTCACAATCATACAATTAATATCAAGAAACCATGTACTTAGAGATTGTCTATCATCTGATAATCCTTTAAAATCACTTAAACCCATATATGGTTTTAAAACATCTCCTTCTATTTTCATTGCCCTACTAGGACTATACATATCATAATTACTAACAGTTATTGCAGAATCATATTTAGGATCATTCAATAAAACACTTATTCCTTCTTCCATATATTGTGGTTTAGTTGTAGCTCCATTACATACCATCAAAACAACCATTTTAATTTCCTTATCAGGATTAAGTTTTTTTATTTCATTAAACCCATGTAAATAAACATCTTCAGGTAAAGTCTTTTCTCGTGATAAATATTCTGGTCTATCTATTATTTCTATTCCATACTCTCTACCAACATTCTTCATCTCTTCAGACTCTGTAGATAAATAAACCTTACTTATTCTTTTACAGTTCTTAGCAGCCATTATAGGATAAGCCATTAAAGGTCTTCCAAGAATTGGGTATAAATTTTTCATTTTTATACCTTGATGTTTTCCTCTACCAATGATTAATGCAGGAATAAATAATTCTTTTTCCATTTTAAAATCACTTTCCCAATTTATTTAATATAACCAACTCCTCTTTAATACTCTTGTCCCATTGTTCCAACCAATCTTCTCTAGAAAGAACAAACTTTTCTAAAAAAGCCTCTCTAGCATTTTGAACATCATCATTTTCCCACCACTTCCAAGGATCATTATAAATCTCTACTAATTTAGTCGCAGCCTGCTCTGGAGAATTATACAAAAAACCAGCTTTCCTAAAATTATCAAAGTGTCTTTCTACTTCTTCTTTAACATTCCAAAAATTTGGATTCCAAAACAGGATTGTTGGTTTATTAGAACTTAAGCATTCTGCAAAAACCTGCATACAGGCATCTACAATAACAACCCGACATTTATCTAATCTATCATAAAAAGTATTACCTTTAGCAAAGTCTGATTCATCAAATTTAATTTCTGGAAATTTAATAGCTAATTCATTATCCCATCCCTCTAGCTGATGTATTTTTGATCTATAGAACATTAAAGATCTAATATCTTTAGGCAATAATGAAAAAAATCTATATTGCCATTCACAGTATTCTTCCCAGGCCGGGGGGCATAAACTGCTCCAGAATTCATCGATCCTAGAAAAAGTTCTTGTTGCTAAATACAATATTTGATCTTGTTTTAAACTTTCTTTAGAATATTTATTATAAATAAATGAATTTTTTAATGAAGGAATATTTTTAAATCTAACATCTTTTTCATCAGCCCACCCCCATGAAAGAAACTTATCACATATGCTAAATTCATAATTGAATAAAGGTAGGAATTTATAAGTACTATAAGGGGTAGCATGTTGGATATTGTATACTTTAGTACCATTTCGCATAGCATCAGCAATAAAAAAACTTAAAGTGTTACTTCTAGTCGCTGATATTATTATTTTTGGAAATTTAGGATACCTCTTTTTAATTTTTTCTTTAGTATCTTTATATTTCTCTAAAAAAAGAGTTGGAAACTTATATGGCAAAGCTTTAATAAACAGTCTTTCAAATTCATTTTCAAATTCCAACTTCCCTAAATCTTTTCTTTTTTTGTTATAAATAAAAATATTATGTAGAGTTTTAAATATATTTGGGTTTGCTAACCAATGATCATCCATATTTTCTAATATAATTGATGGCTTTATCTTATCATAAAGCATTCTCTGAATGTCATCATCACAATAAAGACCACTTAATAAGACAGGAGCCATTTCTTCAGGGTCACCAAACTTTAAATAATCAATATAATTCACTTTTTTTGGTGCCTCAGGATTAATCTTTTGTAAAGAAAGCTTCATTAATATTTTAATAAATTCAGTATTAGGTTTAAAAGATTTAGAAGGAAAATTATAACCCAAATTCTTAATTAAAAAAGAATAGTCTTTAAGGTCTAATAAATCTCTATCATTAAGAGCTTCCAAAATTCTTTCATGAATCTGGTAATTTTGTTTTAATAATCTAGTTTGCAATTCAGGATAATTCTCAAAAGCATCTTTTAAACAAATATATTTATCATAAAAATGAGAAACACCATAAATAGGCCAATATCCCATCAAAATCTTCCAATATCTAACACTATAATCAACTTCATGAACTTTATTAAGGTATCCTGCTAGTTTTTCAATTAATCTTTCTCGAAAATCTTCAACATATTTCATAGCCTCCTCATATCTTTTATCATCCTCCCAAGGACTCTTCATAACCTCATATCTCAATCCATTCAATTCATTTCTTTTGTAAAAAGGAATGCACCAAGGACCTAAAAAAAGGATCTCTTGTTTTTTATCCCAAAAATCACTTATTGAAGTAGTGGCTAAAAACATATTACTCTTTGGACATATCAAATTTTTAAAGATTTATATACTCCAAATATTATGAGTTTTTATATGGATCAAGAATTACTTTACATATTTCTGCATGTACCCAAAACAGGAGGATTAACCGTAAGGAATCATATAGTCAACAATTTCAGAAAAGACAAGATTCTCGAACTTTATTCTTACCAAGGTAGAAAGCAAGTAATTAATAGGATTAAACATTTAAAGAATAAAGATGATATCCAAGTTATAATAGGTCATGGAGCTTATTATGGAATACATAAACTATTCAATAAAAAATATAGGTATATCTTATTCCTAAGACACCCAGTAGACAGGATGATTTCTAATTACAATTTTCAAATTACTAGGTTATCAGATAAAACCATTGATCCTAGAGATCTAGAAAGAGCTAGAAAGAGTATGGTTAAAAGTAATAAAACAATTTCCCTTGAAAAATATCTAAAGATTACAAATAAAAATGATCTCTGCCGTTTTCTGATGAAATCTTTTTTTGATAAAGATATAAAGAATATGAATGAATCAAATTTAAGAAAATTAAAAAACAATTTAAATAAATTTTATTTTATTGGAATAACTGAAAATCCAGAAGACTATCTCTTTGTCTACAGTTTATTAAACATAAAAAAGTTTTATTTTAAGTCAAACAAATCAGAGAGGTATTTTATTCCGAAGGATTATAGCACACTAAAGAAAAAATTAATAAAAAAAGGAAATTTTGATTTTGAGATATACAAATATGCTTTATATTTAAATAAAAGGTTTAAAATGAATAATAATTTCTACTCTCTAATAGCCCAAACAAAAACTAAAAGAAAAATGATATTACCCTTCACAGGAACATCAGAACTCCTCTTAAGAAAAATATACAAACTTTCTTCAATATCTAAACAAAAAATTAACAAAAGCAAAAATAGTAGCAATCAACAATAAAAAACTATTAACTCCGGACCTGAATATCCATCTTATCTCATATCCATTTTTTATCACATAGATAAAATCCTTATAGAAATTATACAAAACATCAGCAAAATATCTAAAGATAATATTCTTACTATATATATCTATACTTGATTCTACCTCTTTATAATTCCTTTGAAAAAATTCCTTAAAATTTTCATTATGTGAATGAAATACTACCGCATTGGGCTCATAAACAAATTTAAATCCGCTTTTAAAAATTCTTTTAGCCCAATCATGATCTTCAGCAATGGCAAGATCTTCATCAAATTCATTCTTTTTCCAAATAGATTTTCTTATTGCAGAATTAGTATTAGAAAAAAAGTAATCCGTGGATCTTATATTAATCTCATGATTCCAATGATCCAATTCATGTCTCCTAGTTAAAGGATTACAATCTTTATGTGGAATTTGTTTGCCGAAAACACCAGCAACTTTTTGATTTTTAAAACTCCAAATTAAATTTTGAAGCCATTTATCATCATAAGGAATTGCATGCGCTGAAATAAAAACACAATACTTTCCTTCCGCATTTTCACAACCCAGGTTCAATGCCCTACCATAACTAAATTCTTTTTTTAAAATATTAATTATTTTTACATTAAAATTTTTCACAATGCTTAAAGTATCATCAATGCTTCCAGAATCAACAACAATTACTTCAAAAGGAAAATTTGTTTTTTGATTAAATATAGAATTTAAACAATCACCAACCATTTTTTCTTCATTATAAGTTCTTACAATAACAGAAACTAATGGTTTCATTTCATTTGCTCCTTAATTTTTTTAATAAATACTTTAGTGTCAAATTTCTTTGCTTGTTTTATACAATTATTTTTAAACTTTATAGAATTTTCCCCAACCTCCTTAATAGTCTCAACTAATTTATCAACATTTATATTGTTAATTAATCTACCATTTTCTTTATCAATTATACTTTCTCTATAACCACCTTCATTTGGAGCTATAATTGGCTTACCAGAAGCCATAGCCTCAATAGGAGTCATTCCAAAATCTTCATCCAAACTAGTGGTTATGAACCCCTTACAGTTAGAGTATAAACCAATCAATTCTTTTTCATCAACCCAACTTAAAATTTCAACATTATTAGGCTTTATTTTCTTAATATGATCAGCGTATTTTTTAAAATGCTTGGATCTCTCATAACTGCCAACAATGATCAATTTCTCATCCGGCAATTTACTAAAGGCCTTAACTTGCATATCAACTCTTTTATGACTAATCAACCTATTCACACTTAACCAATAATTTTTATTTTTTTTATATTTATATTTTGAAGTTTCAATAGGCGGGTATATCACCCTTGAATCTCTCCCTAAATAATCTTTAATTCTTTTTTGTATATTTTTAGATATCCCTATGATATTGTCTATCTTTTTTGAATCTTTTTTTATCATATTCCTCCTATACTTAACCCACAAATCAAATATCGGTCTTTGCCAGGTTTCAACTATATTATCCCTAGTGTACTCATACAAGTCAAATATTTCCCTCATAGGAGAAAAAACATACCAAAAATTTGGCTTATTTTTTAATGCACCAGACATCGCCCAATCACCAGCAATTATATAAAAATCATAGTTATTACCTAAATCTAATTTCTTAAACTTCCAATAAGAAAACTCTTGCCTAAACGGAGCATTTATAGGAACCTTTCCAATACTAAAAATATTGTCAGTTTCAAAACCCATTTTGCTTATTTTTTCTTTATCAATATTAGTAGTATAAATATCTCCATTTAATTCTCTAGCTAAAATCAAATCAACTATTTCAGCTCCACCAATATTATCCATGAAGTTGTGAAATATTGCAACTTTCATTTTTTTATTCCCAAAATACTTAAAAAAAATCCAGAAAAGACAGTTTGCATGGACATTATTATAATTGTCGTTCCAAATATTGCTAAATTAATCTTTGCTAAACCACCAAATCCCGAATTAAACCATTCCAATAAAATTATTAAATCAATAATAAGTCCAATAAAAAATAGTAATATACCTAATAAAATTGCTCTCTCTAAGGTAATATATTTAATCAATGAGCTAACTATTTTATTCTTTTCATTTAAATGTGTAATAGCATAAACTTTAGCAAATAAACCCAAATTAATTATTTGATAGCCCACTATTGTTAAAAATGAACCAATGATAAAGGGATGATCAGTAAATGTCAAATTAAAAATCGTAATAGGACCAAATAAAAGTCTTGCCATAATTATCAAACCTAGAATAAAAAGAAAAATTCCAGGAATTAAAAACAAATATAAAGGACTGTATAACAACATAAACCTAAGATGCTTCCATCCGTCATTAAAACTTCTCAGCTTACTTTCTCCAATTCTAGGATAATAAGTTATTGGGATTTCTGATATCTTTAATTTATTTTTCAAAGCTTGTACTATCATCTCAGAAGCAAATTCCATTCCTTTCGTACTTAAATTTAACTTATCCAACCGTTTTTTTCTAATTGCTCTAAAACCACTTTGACTATCTTTAATCTTAGCCCTAAAAAATAATCTCAAAATAAAAGACAAAAAAGGATTTCCTACATATCTATGCAAGAAAGGCATAGCTCCATTGACAATTTTTTTCCTCTGTCCTACAACAAGATCAAATCCTTTGTCTAATTCATCTATAAACTTTGAAATTTCTAAAAAATCATAAGTATTATCACAATCACCTATAATTATATAATCCCCGTTAACAGCTTTAAATCCCTCTAAATAAGCAGCGCCATATCCTTCTTTATCATGTTTAATAACCTTAACCTCTTTTTTTGAAGCAATCTTAGCAGAACTATCCTTTGATGAATCAGAGACAATTATTTCATAATCTTTTCCTACCAAGGCTTTCTTAATTTTCTCTATACAAACACCAATTGTTTTCTCTTCATTCCTACATGGCAATATAACTGAAATTTTAACCATTTAAACTCCTAACATCATAGACATAATTTTGTTTATCATATACTTTTAAAAATCCAGGACAATTAAGAGGAAATCTACTTAAAGCAAACCCAAAATTTTCTTCTTGAATTAAAAAAGTTCTATCTTTACAATCCATATCTAAAAATTTAAAATACATTCTGGGATCTCCATCTAAACCTATATTAGAACTTATCATACTTTTCGCCTTACCTCTCCCAATAGGATAGACTCCAACTGAAACTAATGGATCTACTAGTATTAAATTATTTTTGCCATAATTATCTTTCAAAAATTTTAATGCTTCATAATCTTGCTTTTCCAAAAGATACAATATAACTAAATTTTTTGAATCTACATTAGAAATATTCTTCTGTTCGTTTATATCATAATAATTTCTCAAGCTAAACAAAGTTAAACCAACAACAATTACTAAAACTAACAATGAAAATATGTATTTATTTTTAACTAGTTTTTTCAAATAAACCAGTAAATGATATAACCCAATACTAGTTAAAGGAACTAAAGATGTTAAAAAATAATAAACGTTTCTAGTATAAGGTATTAAATAAGTTGAATCTGTAAAAGTATAAATAATAATATTAACTAGGAATATAGCAGGCAAAATAAATAACAATTTAGAATACTTTTTTAAAAAAATAAAAATAAAACCCAAGATACTTAGTAAAATACCTAGAACACCATATAAACTTAATAGATTATACCTAACATCTCCAATGGCTGTTGCAGTCCAGTAACCAAACTTAATTGAATTAATAAAAAAATTAAAGTTTAAAACAAAGATTATTAAGCCGACTAATGCCAAAATTAAAAATAACCTCTTCAATTTTTTGCTAAATCTCTTATGATTAAATATTAGATAAACAAAGGAGGTTAAGATTATAATGACAGCAGAGGGTGGGTACACAAATATAGAAATTAACAATACGACTAAGGCTAATAATAGAATGTCAGCCCTAAATTTCTTAAACAATCTTAAAAATAAATAGAAAAATAAAAATATTAAAAAAACAGACATAGTAGAAGGAATAAAAAACCAATTTCCCATTAAATTAATATTACTTTTTAGAACTGCAAAAAACAATATACTTAACAATCCAATATAAAATCTCTTAGTAATGTATCTACCAAGTACAAATAGCATTAAAGAATTTATTATAGCAAACAATGCAGCTAAATACTTTAAATCCAAAACAGGATCCAAGCCAGTTAAAATAAAAAAACCAGAACTAAAAACATGAAAACCTAGCTCAAGGTCTTTATGGTAAGATAGATCTTTTCTATAAGGATTGTGTAAATCAATTCTTTCTTCTTCAATAAGTTTAATAGATCGTGCAAGATGTGTATATTCATCCGTATGTATAGGATATTTAAATTCAAAATTTTCTTCATAAACATAAGGAGTATCTAAATGCGGATTCTGAATCATACCAGAATAATCAATATGAACCAGAAATATCAAAACAAAAATAAAAACTAAAGCAATTAAAACTAATAGTAATTGGAATAAATTTTTCTTATCCTTAAAAAAATAGAGATCTTTCTTTAAATAACCAATAATTTCCTTTCTAATTAATATTAAACTAACTAAAACAAATACACTTATAATCAAATAATACCAAAAAATATTCAATAATCCAATATACCCCAATACTAAGCCAATAAAAATATTAAAACAAATACTCAATCCAACACTAATACTAGATCTATCAAAAAAATCTAATTTCTTAAAAAAAGTCCAGCTAATTAAATAGCCGGGAATTATAAAAATCAATAAAAAACCAATAATTACCTGCAAAGCCCCCATAATAGCTTTGAAACTCCTCAATCTATAAATACTTTTTTATTTGGAAACAAACATATTACCCTTTATATAAAACCTTAATTTCTGTCTTAAATCCTTTTTTACACCAACCCTATATGAACTATTTATTTCAAAATCTTTAATTCCATGATCCTCTAATAAGAATTCTTTACCAACACTACTTTTATGGAGTTCCTTTCCAATACCAAGTGCCTTAGTTAGTAAACCAGGGCCTTTAGTGTCTTCATCAAAATTTAAAGGTTCTATAGCTCTTATTAACACAGCTTCAGCCTTATTTTTTTCTCCAGTTACAATATTTATTAACCAATTATTATGAACTCCATATACTAGTATAGTACCAGCATCCATATTCATTGTATTTCTTAAATCACCGTTTTGACAAGCTCTACTAGCAGGATCATTTTCATCAAAATAAGCCTCAGTCTCAACAATTTTACCTTTTTTATTATTAAAAACTAGCATTTTTCCAAGTAAATCTCTAGCTACAACATCAGCATTTCTATTAAAAAATTCTCTTGATAGTTTCATTTTAATATATGTTTTATAGTATATATTTAACGGACAACTACACGTAAGACATATAAATAATATATAATTACCTAATAAATTAATGGATCCTATATTAAAATTTTACTCTAGAAAGGATATACAAAAAGAAATTCTAAGCATAGCTAAAAATAGAGAAATAGCAGTTAAATATGGTGACAAAGGATTTGGAAAAAGACCAGATATTCTTCAATATGAAACTGATATCCAAGAATTAGCAAAACAAGGAGTTACTTCATTTCATGCATCTGTCGAACGCTGGCGTAATCCATTAGAATTAAAACCAGGAATGACAAGACCCCAATTAGACAATTTAAGATCAGGATTTGACTTAATTTTAGATATCGATTCTAAATTCATAGAATATTCAAAATTAACTGCAGAATTAGTTATAGAATCTTTAAAATTTAACAATATAAAAAACATCTCAGCAAAGTTCTCTGGAGGCACAGGTATTCATATTGCGCTCCCTTTTGAATCCTTCCCAGAAAAGGTTAATGATGAAGAAATAAAATTGTTATTTCCAGAAGCTCCAAAAGCAATAATAGACTACATAAAAAATTTAATTAAACCATTCCTAATAGAAAAGATACTCTCTTTAAGTAAACTGGAAGATATCTCTAAAAGTTTAAACATTACAATAAAAGAACTAAAAGTAGATGACCAATTTGATCCTTTCAAAATTATAGAACTTGATTCTCAATTAATCTCTTCCAGACATATGATTCGTTTACCTTATAGTGTAAATGAAAAAACAAATCTAGTTAGTATACCATTAAAAATAGACCAAATAAAAAATTTCAAACCATTAAAAGCAAAAATAGAAAATGTCGAGGTAGAAACTAAATTTTTAGATTCTTCAAAATCCACTCCAGGAGAAGCATCACAGTTATTTATCCAGGCTTTTGATTTTACTAAAAAACAGGAAATAAAAATTCCAAAGCAAGAAGAATATGAAATACCAAAAATTGCAATTAAGCAAGATTACTTTCCAGATTGCATAAATAAATTACTGAAGGGGGTAAAGCAAGATGGAAGAAAAAGAACAGTTTTCATTTTAATTAGTTTTTTACAAAATATGGGTTGGACATATGAGGATATACAAAAAACATTATTAAAATGGAATAAATTAAACTATGAACCATTAAGAGAAGGATACATCATTTCTCAAGTAAGTTGGTTCAAAAGGCAACCAAAGAAAATTCTACCTCCAAATTGTGATCACGAATCTTATTTTAAAACCCTAGGAGTTAAATGTTTTAATTGTAAATACAAAAATCCAGTTAATTTTGTTAAAATAAAGTTAAAAGAGGTTAAAAGTGGTAAACATAATAGGGGCTAGTTGGTTTACTACACACCAATATTGCGAATATAAATTCTATTTACAAAAAGTTCTAAGAATAGAAGTTCCTAAAACACAAGAGATGATCACAGGTATTCAAGTTCATGAAGAAAAAGAACAAGAATTCTTAGAAGAAGCAGAAGAATTATCATGGAAAGATTTTCTAGAATCAGAAAAATCAATGATTACAAAAGAAGCAGAACTTGAAAAACAAATTGGCGACATAGTTCTACTAGGAAAGATAGATGAAATTAAATCTAATAAACATGGTATTTTTATAATAGATGATAAGCCAAACCCAAGACCATACGATTCTGTAAAATTACAACTTTACACATATTGTTTTTTGTTTAATGAATCATTTAAAGATATTTTAAACAAACCAATTTATGCAATACTAAGAAATAGAGATACTAATGAAGAGGTTTGGCAACAAGAATTCAATAAAGAAACTGAAAAAAAGTTCTTTGAAGTTTTCCATAGAATTCGAGCAATTTTACTAAGAAAAGAAGAACCAATCCCAACTACAAATCCAAATAAATGTAGGGCCTGTATATATCATAAAATGAATCTTTGTGATAAATCTTTAGCTAAATAACTTAAGTTCAATTGAATTTGTAGCCTATGAAAGGTTTAAATACTAAAAATAAATCAGTATCCCTATGAGAAAGATAATTTTAGTTTTGTTATTGATAAGTATTATTTTAGTTAGTGGGTGTAGCGAACAAGTTAATAATAAGAATGAGGTTTTTTACTTTGAAAGTCTTCCTGGTTCTGTAATAATAAACAAATTAAACGATGATAGTTCAAAAGCCAATGCTATGGTAATTAATCAATATGATAAGATACCACCTATCTTTGAAAAAATAAATGAAAATAGACCAGAATATACAAAAGAACAGATTCCATATAGGATTGAAAATCTTGATTTTAGTAGAGAAACACTTATAGTGGTTACTTCTGGAAATCTGCCTGGAAGCCTTAGAAAGAATGTTTGTCCAGATTTTATTGTCAGTGAAATAGAAAAAGAACAATACAAAATTCTAGTACATGCAAGAATAAAAGAACAAATAGTTGATGGGGGGCATACTACCTGCTATGGTGACGAGGATTCTATTATAGAACATTATTATTTTTTTAAAATTCCTAAATCAAACTTGCCAGCAGAAATAGTTATAGAATCACAGTAAAAGAAAAACAAAATTGATAATCTAACTAAATAATCCGACAATCTCATTAAAACTCTCATCAGAATAACTTTTTTTATACTTCTTCAATATTTTCTTCAATTCAAAATCATTAACTTTCTTATAACATCTATTCATAAACTGACAAAACTGGGTAACATTCTTAGGTTTCTCACCATACTTACATCTTTCAAAATCAATCATAACTACTTTATCGCTTACTAAAATATGTTTCATAGGATGGTGCATCTCAAACTTATCAACCTTCATTTTATCTAAAACTCTACACTGCCTTAACACTTCCATCATAACTTCTTTTTTCTCTTCTAAAATAGCTTTTTTAAAAAAATCAAGTATCTCCAAGCCTTTAACAAATCTATAAACAAGAAATTTATCATTAAAATAATATAACTTAGGCCCAATTCCATATTCATTCAGTCTCTTTAACCAAATCCCCTCATTTCTAACCCTTCCAATAGCTTCACTGTCTGATTTTTTAACCTTTACAATAAAACTAAAAAATTTATATACCTTAGTTCTTTTACCAACAGCAAAAACCATAAATCTAAATATACAGAAAGGTATTTAAATAAATAGCCCTAGTTTTTATTAAAAAGAGGATACTATGAAAATTAAGCTAATTACATCAATATTACTCCTAATTTTACTCCCATTAGTATTAGCTCAAGAAGTTGACTACAACAGTGCCTATTCTTGGTTAACCACTAACCCTGCAAATAACATGAATCCAACAGAAGCATCTTTAACAGCTATGGTTCTTTCACAAACAGGTATAAATCCTAGTCCATATATCCAACGTTTAATAGATCTAAAAAATCCAAATGATGCCTGCTGGCCAACTTCTTGTGATGTTTCTCATACAGCCTTTGTATTACTTGCTATGAATGGTGGAATTCAAATTAATAATGTTAACAAACAAGATGTTGTTAAATGGATAGAAAACGATCAAAATAAAGCAAAGCTCGATGGTCAATGGAACTTACAAATAGTAACAGAGGATACAGACGATTGCAATCTGTTATACACAAAGCAAGGGCAAACTACTCAAAATAGTCCAATAAGATTAGAAGTAAATGAAGGTTCAATTAAAGGAGGATCATGTACACAAAGTAGCACATTTTTTGATATTGGTAGATGTATACCAGATACATTAACAAGCGCATCTACAAATCTAAACATAGATTGCAGGCAATTATCTAATGCAAGAATTTCTTTAGTCTATAAAGAAAGCAATTCATATTATCTAATAAGTGAATCCTCTTCTGAATCAGCTAATATTATCATAAAGAATGGCTGTTTTGGTTTAGGAACGAGTTGTGATGAACATTCAACCTACTACACAGATTGGGCATTAAAACAAAACAGTGAAATCAATTCAATATTATACTTAAAAAAGTTGTTAAGCTCAAATTCAAACCCGGTGCTTTATCATTCTTCTCTTTATTTAATTACAAACAATGATCTGTATATAACCCTTCTTGAAGATACGAAAGGTATAGGAAAACAATATTATGGATCTTCTCCAAATTTATGGAACAATGCATTTGCATATTTAGCCTTAAAGCAAGCAGGCAGAGAGACAGAAGAATTAAAATCTTGGTTTGCAAGTCAGCAAAATACTCAAGATAATTGGAATAATGATATTAAAACTACAGCTTTAATTTTATTTGCCTTAGAAGGAACAGCAGAGCTTCCAACCTGTGACGAACCAGGCTTAACTCAATCATGTGGTCAATGTAATTTTGGAACTCAAACTTGTGTAAATGGTGTTTGGTCTTCATGTGTCGGTGGATCTCAAGGAACATCTGAAGATTTTGATGGAGATGGAGTTCCAAATTCAAAAGATGCACAGCAATGTACGCCTCCAGAATGTAAGAATAATGTATACAATAGTATTAATGATCCAAACGTTGAACCACAATTTTATGGAACTCCAAAAAATGATAATGATGGAGACGGCATATGTGACAATATAGACCAATGTTTAGGGACAGATCCAAACTGCCCAATCAATGGATATAATTCAGGTGGAGATGTAGGCTGCCCAATAAGTTGTTTAGACTCAGCATGTTCTGATGATCCTGTTTGTACAGGCGCTTCTTGCAGTGATTGTGGGGTATCAACATATTTTGGTAATCTACTTTGTGATTATAACGAATGTTCTGCAATTAGTTCAGTAATAGAGAATGGTTGTTATCTTAAAGATAAAGGAATTTTTATAGATGAATGTCTTGAATGCACTTCAACAATGTCTTGTTCCAATTATTTAGATGATAGAGATTGTTTAGCAGACCCTTGCAGACTTGGTTGTGAACAAGATGGAAATGAATGTGTAGCAAAACCTAGATTCACTATCTATGAAGATTTAGATAGTGATGGTTATGGCAATCCAAGTAGGCCAAAAAACTATTTTGAAGTTCCAGAAGGTTTTTCAGATAATAAATTAGATTGTGATGATAATAATAATCTCAGAAATCCAGATAAAGAAGAGATCTGTGATGGCATAGACAATGATTGTGATCCATTAACTGAAGAGATCTGTCCTTGTATTCCAACAGCAAATTCAGAAGATACCTTATCCTTATGCAAAGATGGTACTGATAATGATTGTGATGGTTCATTAGATTGTGAAGACACCCAATGTGGTGGAAACTTTGATAAAGATAATTTATGTGATAATTTTGATCCTGACACAGATAATGATAAAGTTAACAATAAAGACCAATTTGGTAATCAACTAGACCAAGAGCCATTTACAGAATTAGGATGTAAAGTAAATGTTGCAGGAATACACATTGATAATGATAATGATCAAATTTGTGAGGGTACAGTAAAAGACAAATGTCCAAACACAATCTTAGGGTGTACAGTAGGAAAAGGTGGATGTCCTGCAAACTGCCATTCATCAGGATGTATACAAGACCCAATATGTTTAAATCCAACTTGTGGTTCTTGCGGTAATGGACTTGAAAACTTATGTAGTCAAGAAGAATGTTTCTTTAGCGGTGGAGGAAGTTGCTATTACGATCCAATTTTCGGAGCTACATGGGGATCATGTGAAACTTGTTCAACCACAACCAAGTGTTCAACTTATAACACAGACTTTGATTGTTCCCAAGATCCTTGTAATGTAGGGCCTTGTGATTTTACAAATAATGGATGTGTGGAAATACCAAAATCAACATTTTATAGAGATAGTGATAATGATAAGTTTGGAAATAAACTTGTTACAATAAGTGCAGCTACAGCGCCAGATGGTTATGTCGATAATAAATTAGATTGTGATGATAATAATAATCTCAGAAATCCAGATAAAGAAGAGATCTGTGATGGCATAGACAATGATTGTGATCCTATAACTACAGAAACAAGTTGTAGTTGTATAATAGGAACTACGCAATCATGCGAAAAAGCAGAATTTGGAGTATGCAAAGGATCAATAAATATATGTGTTGCCGGTTCCTGGCCTGCGTGTACGCAAACCGAATATGGATCTAATTACGAAGCAACAGAATCAAGTTGTAGTGATAATCTAGATAATGATTGTGATGGTTTAACAGATTGCTTGGATCCAAATTGTTTAGCAAATCCATCTGGTAATGCAGATTGGGATAATGATAAACTATGTGACTCAAAAGACACAGATAAAGATGGGGATGGAGTACCAAATACTAATGATAAAGAAGAATGGACTCCATTTGGATGTGTTGTAAATACGTTTGATCCTAGTTTATTAGGAAAACAACTTAACTCTGATAGCGACAATATTTGTGATGGGATAGACAAATGTATAAATACTATACCTTCATGTTCTGTTCAGGGGTATAATGATTTATCTCCAGGATGTCCTGCAAATTGTGAAATCGATACTTGTGTAGCAGATCCAGCATGTGAGTGTAAAACATGTGCAGAATGCATATCAGGAACATTTGATTTCTGTTCACAAGCAGAATGTTCGGTATGTGCTCAAGGTGCTTGTGTATTCCAACCAAAAGATTTTGCTAAAGATTTCTGTGTAGCCTGTTCATCAATAGATTCTTGTTCAGAATATTTAACACAATCAGATTGTACTAGAAATCCATGTGGTTCAATAAAGGATAAATGTACTTGGTCTTCAAATACATGTTGTATTGACAACAATAAGAATGGATTGTGTGATAATAAAGAGTGTATTCCAGGATGGGAATGTGGAATTTGGTCTTCTTGTACTGACACAACTATAAAACAGACAAGAATCTGCACAGATAAAAATCAATGTGGAATAAGTTGTTCAGACGATGAAGACTGCATTAATGAAAGATTATGCTCTGAATGTAAACCACAATGGCAATATTCTGGCTGGTCAATATGCACAGCACAAGGAATGCGAACTAGAACATTAAGAGACGTTAATATTTGTGTTCATGAATGTCCTAAAGAAGCAACACCCATAGGTAATAATGAATGCAAAGAAGAGAAAGGGTGTGGTACTTGTACTCCAGATTGGGATTGTACATCTTGGTTAGACTGTGAAGATGGTATAAGAACTAGGACTTGTGAAGATAAAAACACTTGTGGAATAACTTGTTCAGCAAATGAAGAAGAATGTATAGAAGATCAATTATGTACAATAGACGAAGATGATGAATCTACTTGTGGAGATGGTACATGTAATGAAGAACATGATGAAAACCAGGCAACATGTCTTACCGATTGTGAACCATCCAATCCTTGTGTAGTTGACGGACAATGTGATCCTCAATTCGGAGAAGATGAATTTAACTGTGCAGAAGATTGCGCCGAAGATATACCATCTGATCAAGAACCAGCAAACCAGACCTGTGGAGATGGATTCTGTGATCAAGATGAAGACATTTTCTGTACTGAAGATTGTCCTACTACAAGAGGTGGGCCAAGTGATATACCATCTACAGAAGAGGAAGAATCAAAAAGCAAAGTTTGGATATTTGTAGTATTAGCAATTATATTAGTATTATTAATAGCCGCTTACTTCCTATTTTTCAAAAAACCAGGAACAACTAATAAAACTAAATTTAAACCAAGCTTCGGTTCTATACTGCCAGAAGCTCCAAAAAGACCACCTCTATTTGGACCAAAAACAGAAATAAGACCACCAGTAAATTTACCCACTAGAACACAAAAACCAAGAAAATCCATGATAGATGATGAATTAGAAAAATCAATAAGAGAGGCTAAAAAATTAATCGGAAAATAATTATCTCTTTTTTTTCAATATGGCTAACTCAGCCAGAGCATTCTTTAAAGCCATGTCATTTTGATGTAATCTAGCCATTAACTCATTAAACAAGTCACTACCTCTAATCGAATCCATTTTCAATTCCCCGGGCTCTAAAATTTCAATAGAACTTGGCATAAAATCAAAACAAAATCCAATTAAATCTTGTAAATCTTTAAATTCAATCTCTAACTCAGTAAAAGCACTAAAAAAAGGGTTATCTTCTAATTTCCGCGCTTCAAATATTTTTTCACTATTTATTTTAAAATCCTTATTTCTCCTTGCAGCATCCATAAGAAGTTTTAATGTTTTTTCAACATGATCTTTAGGTGAACCCAAAACTTCATTTATTATTTTTACTTTAACCATTTTTCTTTAATAATAGATACATTATAATCATTACCAATAAAAAGCTAAAAAGATATATTACTATATTCTTTTGCTTTTCAGATCTTGAGATATAAATTGTATCTCCAGTTATCTCTGAAAAAAACTCTCCATTTAAATCTGTTTCGGTATTACTTTCTAAGTCCTTTTTATCAACATTTACAGTTAATAATTCTCTAACCTTTGGTTGTTCACAAAACTTCTCATTTATACCAAAAATTTCAACACTTTTAGTATCTTCTGTATCCAAACCCTGTACAATTATATCATATCTTCCATCTTTATATTCATTATCACAATTAGGATCAATTTGTAGGGATAAAGTAACAGGGTACTCAAAAAACCTTTCTTCAACATTAACTCTAGATCTCTTAGTTACAGTTTCACTCCCCTTTTTAATCCAAGCCTGAACACTCTGTTTTGTTGTATCACCTTTATAAATTTTTAACTTAAATCTTAAATTATCACCCCATTTAGCTTTCTCATCACTCCCTAAATAAACCTTTTCAATTTCCAATTTAGAATCTAATCTAATTTCCTCTTCTTTTTCAGGATTTTCTTCTCCAGGGGTTGGAAGACTTAGAATCCATTTATCCTCAACTAGACTCCAACTTACTTCTTCTCTAGAACTTCCATAACTTATATCCTCTATTAAAATTCCTTCATTACTAAATAAAGATATTTCCTCAAAACCTTCATTATTTAGTAAACCACTAAATCCATTAACATAAACAACTAAATAACCCTTAGGATTTACAATTGTATCAAGAGTATTAGTCTCACTTATGAATAAAGTATGACCAAATAAATCTTCAAGATAAAAACCACTTAAATCAATCTCAAATCCCTCTTCATTATATATTTCAATCCACTCACCATTGGGCATTTCAGCATTATCATCTCCCTTCGGATCCGGTAATATTTCATTTATTTTTAATCTATAACTAATATTTACAGAGTTTTCTTTACATTTTGTTGGAATACATTCTTGCAAAACACCAGTTAAATCAGGAATTTTACATAAAACTTTTCCATTATTATTCCCACCATATGAATCAGAATACCCAACCACATCTAAAATAGTTCCATTAAATTCAATAACAATAGAATCCCTATCATTATTCAAATTATTCCCGATAGTTTTACCAGCAAAAAAGATATTACAATTTAAATCACTATAATTAAACTCTTCCTCAACAATTAAATAATAATTACTATTCACTTCCTTAACTAATTCTAATTCATCACTCGATTTTAAATCTCTTAAAGTTAAATTACTTAAAATCTCATCACTGTATAATTCAATATATTCAAAATTATTATCCTCTCCTTCTGGATTATAATTTATTTCATTAATATAAGTATCAGCATATACATTTAATGAAAATAACAATATAAATATAAAAATTAATTCTTTCATGGAATAAAACAGTCTGCTTATTTTTATAAAGTTGACCTATCTATATTAGTAGTAAATCACAACTTTTTCTGTTTAAATTTACCTATTAACTCATTAAAAGCAATACCATTTTTCAAAACTAAGTTCTCATCTACAAAATAATGTTCTCCCTTTGTTTTTCCAATATCATTAACTTTTAAAAAATACCAAGGTCTATTATCAAATCTAACGCCCACCCAAGGCTCAGCACCAAAGATTTTAGAAAATAATTTTAATTCTTCAACTTGATCAGCCCTAATATCCCTTCTTCCTTTACCAGATTTACATTCAATTGCTAAAACTCTAGAGCCATTACCAACAATTAAGTCAGGAGCAGGTAATGTAGTAGAGCCAGATCCTGCTACCCTCAAAGCGCCCCATCCTTTAGTCTCCCAAAACATGTGAAACAATTCTCTTTCCAATCTACTACCTTTTTTTTTCATCTCAAAGATTAAGAACAAAATTCATTAAAAAAATAAAAAATTATAAATCATAAGATTTGATAGTTTTTCTTCCATTACTACTGCATCTATGCTCTGCAACCTTAAGAATATCCTCAACTTTTTTACTTAAAGCATCAGCAACATCACCAGCAACATTAGCTTTAACAACTTCTTTTATTTTAGATCTAACAACCAATAAATCTGCCATTTTTTATCCTCCTCTTATTATGTTTTATTATTAAGGGTCAGCAAATTTCACCTCTAGAAAGGCTATAACCCACAAATTTTGATATTAAAAATATCTGCTAATATATAAAGCTTTTCATAATTGTTTCAATAATTTCACAACTCTATTCAGGTTTCATAAAAGGAAAAAAGATAACATCTTTTATGGATTCAGAATCAGTTAAAACCATCACTAATCTATCTATACCAATACCAAGGCCACTTGTAGGGGGCATACCTATTTCAAGAGCATTTAGAAAGTCAATATCAATCCTTTGTGCTTCTTCATCACCACCTTTAGCCATTTTTTCCTGTTTTTTCAAATTGTCTTTAAGTACCTCTGGATCATTTAATTCAGAATAAGAATTTGCCATTTCCCATCCATTTATATAAAGTTCAAATCTTTCTACAAACCTATTATCTTTTTCATTAATCTTGGCTAATGGACTAGTTTCAACAGGATAATCGTAAATGATTGTTGGTTGTATTAATTTATCTTCAACCAATCCTTCAAATAAATAAGCAACAGCCCAACCCCAAGAAATATTAGGGTCATGTTCTATTTTATGTTTCTTCAATAAATTCTTCAAATCATTGATTTTTAATTTATTAACATCAATTTTTGCATATTTTTTTAATGCTTCAACCATACTTAGTTTAGCAAAAGGCTTACCAAAATCCAAAGTTTCATTTCTAAATTTAGTTTTGTAATTTTTAGATACACTTCTAACAATAAATTTTATCATCCTTTCACATAATTTTACATTATCTTGATAATCAGCATAGGCCCACATAGTTTCCATCTGTAAAAATTCCGGATTATGAGTACTATCAATACCCTCATTTCTAAAATCATAAGAAAATTCAAAAATCTTTTCATAACCACCTACAATCAATCTTTTCAAATAAAGCTCATTAGATATTCTCATATAAACATCCATTTTCAGATTATGTAAAAATGATTTAAAGGGTTTAGCATTGGTTCCGCCATAAATCGGTTGTAAAATCGGGGTTTCAACTTCAATAAAACCTTCATTGATGAGAAAGTCTCTCATCGCATGAATTATCTTGCTTCTCTTTTGGAATATTTCTTTAACTTCAGGGTTTACAATTAAATCAACATATCTCTGCCTATATCTAGCTTCAATATCACTTAATCCATGCCATTTTTCAGGTAAAGGTCTTAAATTCTTAGTTAATAATTCAAATTTCTTTATCCAAACAGAAACTTCTCCTTTTTTAGTCTTAAAAACAGTACCTTCAATACCAACTATATCACCTAAATCTGATTTTGAAAAAGTTTTATAAGCTTCCTTGCCAATTTCATCTTCCCTGGCATAAACCTGTATTTGACCTGTAACATCTTGAATATGAGCAAATCCTGCCTTTCCCATGTTCCTAAAAGTCATTATCCTACCAGCAATACTCACTTTGTTTTTTGTTTTTTGATCGTCCTTCAATTTTTTAAATTTCTCAACTATATCTTTAGCATGATTTTTTTGATCAAATTTAGAAGGATAAGGGTTTATACCTCTATCTCTTAAATTATTCAATTTCTGCAATCTTTGTCTTATTAGTTGATTATCCTCTTTCATAGAAATAAAACTATTATTTTTCTTTAAAAATCTTTCTTACTCAATCCTTTCCATTCATTCCTTGCCTTTTCTAATCTTTCCATATTTCCAGTATCAAACCATTGTTCATCAAAAGGAAATCCATGTAATTTACCTTCTTTAGCTAAAAAAGGAAAAATATCCTTCTCAAACATCGCAAAACCTTCAGGAATCCTATCAATAACTTCCGGTTCTAAAATATAAAACCCAGAATTAATCAGATTACTAGGAGCCTCTTCTTTCTTAGGCTTCTCAACAAATTCTAAAATCTTATTCTCCTTTAATCTTGCAACACCATACCTACTAGGATCTTCAACTTTGGTTAATGCAATAGTACCATAAGAATTATTTTTCTTATGTACTTCAAGCATCTTATCAATATCAATATCTTTAAGCTCGTCACCATTAGTCACAATAAAACTTTCATTTAAGATATTTTTAACTTGTTTTAAAGCACCAGCAGTTCCTAATGGCTCATCCTCATCAATATAACTGATTTTCATTCCAAATTTGCTTCCATCACCGTAATAACTCTTTATCTTATCCTTTAAGTAACCAACAGTCATTATAACTTCTATAATTCCATGCCTCTTAAATAAATCAAATAAATGTTCCGTCATAGTTTTTCCTTGTATATCGACTAAAGCTTTTGGTGTATGTAAAGTTAAAGGCCTTAACCTAGTACCCTTTCCACCAGCCAAAATTACAGCTTTCATCTTACAACAAAACTTCTTTCTCTTTGTACTTCCTCTTTGATAACATTAATATTTTTAATATTAGCACTGCTTGGACCCTTTTTACATAATTCAACCATTCTATTAACTTTATCATTTTCACCTTCAAAAACAGATTCTACCCTACCATCCTCTAAATTCTTAACCCAACCGTTTAATCCAAGGTTTATAGCTCTTTCCCTAACAAAAGCACGGAAAAATACACCTTGCACATTCCCACTAATAAACAAATGAACTCTTTTCATAAAAATAAAGAAAAAGAAATAAATTTAAAAAATTTCTTATTTTTTTCCTAGTTCTTTTCTCGAACGCTTTTCTAAAGGGCTCGATTAGTCTTTAGCTATTTCATAAATTGCCTTTACAGCAATAACAATAGCAGCTGGAGCTACAAAAACCACAACATTAGACAACACACTAGTTAGCAAATTCCCTATTACTGGAACAGCTCCTAAATTTGCTCCACCAGCCAACAACAAAGCAATTGACGCAACTAAAAATCCATGTACTTCCTTGTCTGTGACATTCAAAAATCCAACAATCAAACCTAAAATCACTAAGACAGTTACTATAGTGCCACTAGCTTCTGTAAAAAGACCAACCAATAGAGCTATAACCAGTCCTATAATAAAAGACCAGCTTCCTATTTTCTCCATTAAACATACCCCCTTATTTTGTTAAATGATATAACTAAATATAAATTATTCAACTATTTGTTTATACTTTCACCTATATAAATATTGTTCCTATTCTCTATAATCTTTATATTTACCATATCACCAATATCAGCATCGCAATTATTTATGGAAATACACCTATCCTTAGTCTTACCAATCATCTGATTTTTTAACCAGCCATTACAAACAATTTCAGTATTTACTCTTTCTCCTACTTCAAAATCTACTGGAATTCTTTTTCTTTTTTCAATATTAAACTCTTCATTTTGAAATCTTAAATTAATATCATATTTTTTCTCTAAATCTTCAATTTTTCTAAAAAACTTCCAATAAGTTATTTTTTTAGCTTCTTTCATCTTCCTGCTATGTCTATAAGTCTCATAATTTTGGATCCCTACCAAACAATCAACTTCTTTAGCAAATTTAATTATATCTTCAATTTCATCATCATTTACATTTTGTAGATAAACTGGTGTCAACATTAATTTTATCTTACTTTTAGAAATATATCTTATAATTTCAAGAATTTTATCCAAATCATAAGCTTTACTCCCAAACAATTTCTTACTTTTTTCTTTATTTAGCGAATGTAAACTTATATTTATCCTAGTTAAACCAGCTTTTTCTAAAGCGTCAATTTTTTCTTTAGTTAACAAAGTACCATTAGTGATTACTATTATATCTCTAATTTCCTTAATATTTCTTAAACCTTCAACTAATTTAACAAAATCAGGATGTGTTAAAGGATCTCCAACAGAATCTAAAAATATCTGCACAT
>JBBSWZ010000037.1:0-11463 GCA_038046025.1 Nanobdellota archaeon
AAAAAAGAAAATATAGTAAAGAGAAAATTAAAGAAAATTTAGAAGCTGAAATTTTGGATACTTGTTTGGTTGAGGCTTTAGAGAGGAAACATAAAGTTAAGATCGTTGATACTACAAAAGGTTTAAATCATTCCTCCTTTATATAATCTGAGATATTTATTTCACGATTGGTGCCTAATCTAAAATCTCTATGGCCAAAACAAAGTACTGCTTTTAAATCTGTGTCTCCTTTTTTGATTGTTGAATTATCTCCAAGTTCATTTCTTGTTGCAATTAAACCATACCCAGACACATTTCCATTGATTGTTGAAGTGTTTCCAAGACTATTTATTGCTCCAAATAAACCATATGTTCTAATACTTCCATTAGCATTTCCATATATTTCTGTTGTTGGAAAAATCCCCCAAATATAATGATTTTCTTGTGTGTTATTTAATCTTATAGAACCAAAATGAACATTATCTCTTACAGCAGTTGTTAGAACTAAAGCTGCTAGTCCTGTTAAAAGACTATTTCTAATGGGTTTCCTTATAACCTTTTTTACAATACTTGTTAGTGTTTTTTTAATTCCCATTTTATCATGAAATTATCCATCCCTATGATTTATAAACTTTTTGTTTTGTTACTCTTATATAATAACTACTTTTTTAATTCATTTTAAGAATTGATAATATTAGAAAAGGTTTAAATAAAAAAGATTTAGTTTTAAAGGTATGAAACCAAATTTAGTTCTTGGTGTTTTAATTGCTTTCTTTTTGAATCTTTTTTGGGAAATTTCTCATAGTCTGTTATATAATTGGAATAATCTACCTTTACAAAATAATATCTATTACTATATACCTAAGATTCTATGGGCTAGTTTAGTTGATGCTTTTTATGTTTTTGTGATCTTGTTACTATTGATTTGGTCTAAGAAGATAAAGAATAAAGATTACGTAATCACTTTTTCGGTCGGATTGTTTATTGCATTTGTTATTGAAATAAGGGCATTATATCTTGAATTATGGAGCTATAATCAATATATGCCAACTTTTTTTGGGATAGGGGTAACTCCTCTTTTACAATTAGCTACTACTGGTGTAATCACCTTATATATTCTTAAGAAAATTTATAAATTCTCAAATTAGTTTTAAAGATATGATTGATATTATTAACTTTAAATATACTGAAGATAATCTAGGTTTTACTAAGTTTTATAGTTTTAAAGATTTTAAAATTGGTATTGGTGGTAATGATAATATTAATAGAAAAATAGTTGAGAATAAAAATTATGATATTTTACTGAGTCCCGAGAAGAATAGAGATAAAGATTTTATGCATTCAAGAGATTCTGGTTTAAACCAAGTATTATGTAAATTAGCTAAGAAAAATGATATTGCTATTGGATTTAATTTTAATGATGTTTTGATAAGTAAAAATAAATGGTTAATATTAGGCAAGATGATGCAAAATGTTAGATTATGTAGAAAATATAAAGTTAAGATGATTATCTTAAGTGGAGCTAAGAATAAGAATGAATTAAGAGCTGCTAAAGACTTAAGTAGTTTTGGGAATGTACTTGGAATGACTCCTGGTGAGGTAAAAAAAGCTTTGAATTTTGAAAAGAAGATGTAATGGTCATGGAATAATAATATTAATATAGATACTTAGTTTTAGGATTTTTATGGTTTCCAAATTGATAATAATAGTGGATGATGATAGTAGTATAAGAAAAGCATTTTCAAGATTGATTTCTTTAACAAAATATACATCTATGAGTTTTAGAGATACTAAAAGATGTATATATTATTTAGAACAACTAAATGGTACAGATCTGCCTTTTGGTTATTTTGTGGATATGCATATTCCTGAAGATCAGGATGGTCCTGAACAATTACATAATTTTCTTAATGAAAGGGGTATGCTGAGAAACTTTTATTTTATGACAGGTGACCTTTCATCTTCTAATCAGCAACTTAGAGATAGAACAGGGATTGATGTGTTAATGAAGGATAATAGTTATGAGCTTTTTGATGTAATTAATGGAATGTGCTCCATGGAGTAGAAAGGATTAAATATTAGCATTATTTTAATGATTTATAAAAGTGGTGAACATTAATTTTAAAATATTTTTATTAGTAATTTTGGTATTAACAGTGAGTATAAGTTTTACTGTTTCTGATGATTTAAATGATAAAATTAGTGATGAAATTGTGGAAGAATTAGGAAAATCTAAGGAAGTTCCGGTAATTGTTAAATTTAAAGAGTCTAGGTCTATTAGTGTTGCAAGTAAGAAAGTTAGTTTTAATATTAATAAAGAAGGATTAAAGGAGATTGGATTTAAAGAAGAGAAAGAATTAGAGAAGTTTAATGTTGTTGTGGGGAATGTTACTGAAAAAGTTTTAGAAAAATTAAAAGATGATCCTAATATTGAATTTGTACAAGTAGATCATAAGTTTTCAATTGCTCTGCAAGATTCTGTTCCCTTGATTAATGCTACTGAAGTCCATGAATTTGTAATTAATAATAATATTACTGGATTAGATTTAGGAGTTTGTATATTGGATTCTGGAGTAAATTATACTCATGAATCTTTTGATGGAAGATGTTTTGGACCTGGATGTGAGATTAGAGATGGATATGATTTCATTAATACAGATTCTGATCCTTATGATGACCATGGACATGGAACTCATGTTACTGGTATAGTTGATGCTGTTGCTCCTAATACTACATTAATTCATATAAAAGTTTTAAATTCTGCTGGTTCTGGGACTGAAAGTGGTATTACTAATGGTATTGATTGGTGTGTTAGTAATAGATCAACTTATAATATAACTGCAATCTCAATGAGTATAGGAAGTGATTCTGTTTATAGTTCTTATTGTGATAGTACATTTACTTTGTTAACTACTGCTATCAATAATGCTATAAGAGATAATATTACTGTTTTTGCTGCTTCTGGTAATGATGGAAGTACTACTGGGATTACAAGTCCTGGATGTATTGAAAATGCTACTGCTGTTGGTGCAACTGATAAAAGTAATAATATTGCTAGTTATACTAATAGAAATATTTTATTAGATATTTTAGCGCCTGGATCAGATATTAGCTCTATCTCTTGGGTTGGAAATAATAATTATGAAACTCAGTCTGGGACTAGTATGAGTACTCCACATGCTTCTGGTGCTAGTGCTTTAATACAGCAATATCATTATGAACAAAATAATTCTTTAGGTCAAAGTGCCGCTTATTTACATCCTTATATCTTACAAGTGATTTTTAATGAGACTGGTTTAAGAGTTAGTGATTGGATGAGAGTTAATATTAAAGATGCTATTTCTCAAGTTGATAATATTGAGCCTGAAATTTATTTAGACTATCCTATTAATGGAACTATATTTAACTTAATGGAAAATATTAGTTTGAATTTTACTTCAAGCGATAGGTTTTTAGGTGCTAGATGGTATCATATTGATTCTAATGAGAATATTAGTTTAGTAGATAATGTTTCGTTTTTTCCAAAAGGAGGGAATCACATTTTATGGTTACAAGTAAATGATACTAAGGGGAATGTTAATTCGACATTTGTTAGTTTTGGATTAGATATTCCTTTGGTGACTATTATTGGTCCTGATGATAATTATAATAGTTTAGATGGAGAATTATATTTTAATTGTAGTGTTTCAGACTTAAGTGAATTAAGTAATATTAGTTTATATCATAATCATTCTAGTAATTGGGAAATTAATCAAACTGAAAGTTTGAGTGGGTTACAAGCTAATGTTACTTTTAATTTAAATATGAGTGGTAGTTTGACCTTTGGATGGAATTGTTTAAGTTTTGATAATAATAGTTTTTTTGCTCTAGATGATAATAGAACTATCAGAGTTAATTATAATAATGCACCAACGATAGATTATTCTTTTCCTGTTGATATTAGTGTTAATATAAGTGAACCTGATGATCAAACTTTTAATTTGAGTTATAGTGATGTTAATGGTGATGAGTTGAGTGTTACTTGGTATTTAGATGGAAATAGTATTAGTTTTATTGAGAATTATACTTTTGATGGTAATTATACAAGTAATGGAAGTTATAATGTAACTGTTGTTGTGAATGATAGTTTGAGTAGTAATTCTACTTATTGGGATTTTATAATTAGTAATCTAGAATTTTGCGGTGATAGTGTGAAGAATGAAACTGAAGCTTGTGATACAAAAGATTATGGAAGTTTTACAGGAACTTGTAGTAATTATGATAGTAAATGGGCTACTGGTAATTTAGCTTGTGATTCTAGTTGTATTATAGATGAAGGTGGTTGTAGCCAAACTGCTCCTGACTCTGGTGGTGATTCTGGTAGTGGAGGCGGAGGCGGGGGTGGTTCTCCTATTGAAGAGAATTTAGAACCTACTCCAGTTGTAACTGAAAGTGGTGAAGAGGAATCTGATGATGTTGAAGAATTTGAAGCTGAGGAAACAATAGAAGTAGCTGAAGAGCCTGAGGAAATAGTTGAAGAAGAACCTGAGAAAATTCAATTTATTGGTAAATGGTATTCTTGGGGTAATTTAAAGAAATATATTGGTTATGGTGTTGTTGGTGTTTTAGCACTAGTTGGGTTATTCTTCTTTTTTATGAAGGAATATATGTTAATTAAGGCTAAGAAGATTTAATTATAAAAAACAATTTTCAAGTCCTTTCTATATTTAAATAAAATTATCACCACTAAACAGTAACATTTTTAAATAGATAAATCTCTAATATTTTCATGAAATTCATAAGATATCTAACATTTATATTAATTATATTAGTAAGTATTATGCCTGTTTTATCAGCTCCTAAACCTGTTTTTTTAGATGTAGGTGACAGATTTGTAATTGATGAAAAAACCATAACTTTAGAAAATGTAGGTGAAGGTGGAGCAATTCTAGTTGATGTTGATGGAGTAAGAGAATCAATTTCAGCTTCTAATACTAAAACTGTTAATGGAATAGAAATAACTAATGATGAAACTTATTATACTAATGAAGTCTCGGAAAGATCGGCTATATTAATTCTTAATTTTCCCGATGATTGCTATGATAGTGTGAAAAATCAGGATGAAACTGATGTTGATTGTGGTGGAAGCATATGTGAACCTTGTAATGTAGGAATGATGTGCATTGAAGATAGTGATTGTTTGGATGGTATTTGTTATGATAATAAATGTGTAAAATGCACTAATTATGTTGCTCCTGTATGCAGTGGTAAATTAATTTCTAAAGGTACTGAAAATGGCTGTAATTTAGGTTATACTTGTTGTGAAGACGGAATATGTTCTGAATGGGAAGATGAAGAAATTTGTCCAGATGATTGTGAACCTGAATTAGTTGTTTATGTAAATGAAGAAAAGGAAGAATTAGTAGAAGAATATAGACCAATTTGTTATGATAAAGATCAAGATGGTTTTTTAAGTGGTGATTGTAATGAAGATTGTGATGATAATGATCCTTATGTAAATAATTATGCATATGAGATTTTAGATGGAAAAGATAATAATTGTGATGGAGAAATTGACGAGGGTTTAGAAATAGAAACTAAAGAAGTTAGTTTTTTTAAGAAAATATTTTCAAAGTTATTTGGTTGGTTTTAATTAGTCTTATTAAAATTTATCTTAACTTATTAAATAGTAGTTATAAACCTTTATATAATCCAATATTTTATTTTTAAATCATAGTGGTGGTAATTATAAAATTTAGATTTATTTCTATATTTATTCTCTTAGTTTTACTTATCTCATTATTAATTACTACAGCTATTGATATTGAAATCTTTTCTGATATAATAAATGAGTCAGATGAGATTACAGTTACAAGTAGTACTTCAACCACAAGTTCAACTATAGAAAAAACTTCAACTTCTACATCAACCAGTACAAGTTCAACAGGAATAATAGAAGAAACAGAAGAAGTAGTTACTATATCTGAAGAGATAAGATCAGCAAAATTACAAAGTGAAATTATAAATAAAAAAGGAAAAGTCAGAACAATAATACAGTTAAAAGATGATAAAGAAATAATCTCTGATAAAATTAAATTAAAAAATGGAAAAATTGAAGATGTAGAAGATGATGAGTTAATTGTTGTTGAAGTAGATGATATTAAAGATTTAGATGAGATTTTACTTGAAACTAGTGTTGAGAAGGTATGGCCTGATAGAGAAACTGAAATATTTTTAGATACTAGTGTAGATCAAATTAATGCTCCTTCTTTATGGGATTTAGGATATGATGGTGAAGGTATTAAAATTGCTATTTTAGATACAGGTGTTAATAAAAATCATCCAATGTTGGATGGAAGAGTAATTTTGGAACAAGATTTTACCGATTCCAATGATGTAAATGATTATAATGGACATGGAACTCATGTTGCAGGTATTGCTGCTGGTAGTAATGAATTAGGTAATTATGAGGGTGTAGCACCAAAAGCTTTAATTTTAAATGGTAAAATTTTAGATAATAATGGAAGAGGATATTTAAGCTGGTTAATTAATGGTCTTGATTGGGCTATAGACCCTGATAATAATTTTAATACTGATGATGGTGCTGATGTTATTGTTTTAAGTTTAGGAGCTACTTATGATTCTGAACCAGAGGAATTATTAAATTCCCCAGAGGTTTTAAAGGTTGAGGAGGCTATAAGCAAGGGTATTGTAGTAGTAATTGCTTCTGGTAATTGTGGAAGTGGTTGTGGTAGTTTTACTGGTGTTACTACACCTGGAATTAGCAGAAATGCAATAACTGTTGGTGCAGTTAATGATAATAATGAATGGTTAAGTTTTTCTTCTGGTGATACTATAAGTGATTTTATTAAGCCTGATGTTGTTGCTCCTGGAGATAATATATGTAGTTCTTTTTTAGGTGATTATAATTGTTTAACTGGAACCAGTATGAGTACTCCTCATGTTGCTGGAGCTAGTGCTTTATTATTGAGTAAAGATAATAATTTAAGTCCTTTACAGATTAAAGGCATTTTAGAAAATAATGCTTTAGATTTAGGTGATTCTGGAAAAGATATTAAATATGGTTCTGGTTTAATTGATTTAAGTAAAACTGAAGAAGGCATTATTGAAGAACATCCTACTAATAAAAATTTTAAATTATCTATTCCCGTCTTTGATATTGGAAAGGAAGATAGGATTGTATTAGAATATTTTAATGATAAAGGAGATCCTAAAGAAATTAAATCTAGGAAAATTAAAGTTAGGTTTGAAATTGAAGAATTAGATGAATTAATTGCTAGTGAAGATACTGAGAATATCCCCCCTAGTAAATCTAAAACTTTTGGTATTAAATTTACTCCTGAATTAGTTGGTAAACATCTTTTGAAAGTTCATATTTATGAGAAAGATGAATTAATTGATTCTGCTGATGTTGCTATTAATGTTGGTGGTGTTTTTGTTGATAGAATGGCTAACGTTGAGGTGGTTTTATGAGAAAAATATCTTTTGTTATTGGGTTACTTATTTTAGTTGTTTTGATTATTGGCTGTGTTGAACAACAGGATGTAGTTGATGAAAATCAGTTTTCAAATATTATGGAGGTCGATGGTGAAAGATTTCTATTAGACACACTTATTATATCCTTTAATGGAGAGAAGCAAAATAATCTCATAGCAGATCCTAAAGATGAAAATTTTAGAGAATATTTAACCTCGGATATTAAGTTAGAAATAAGAGCTATTGATAATATGACAGATGTAGAGTTTTCATGGCTTGTTAGGCAGGACTTATCCTTACTTAAAATAAGATACAAAGAAGGAATTACAAAATTAGAAAAAAAAGAGTCATTAGATATGATTAAAGACAATTTAAGATTTAAATGGTATACAAAAAGTATAGAGTATGATAAGATAGGACATATTACAGAATGAAATTAATGTTAAAGAGGATATTTTTGATTAGGTCTATGGTTTTAATAATTCTATTACTCATAAGTATAAATTTAACTTTATCCAATCCAAACATAGAAAATGAAGTAGTTGAAAAACTAGAAAATTATGAATATGTAAATGTAACTATAAAACTAAAAGACCAAAGTAATACTATCCAAGAAAATATTTTGACTATGCTAGATGAGGTTGAGTTTAGAATTAAATCAACCAGTATAACTGGCAGGGGTTTTACAGGTAGTATTTCTAAAAGAGGGTTTGATAAATTAAAATTTAATGTCAATATAGAATCTATATATGCAAGTAGAATAGGGCACATAACTCTTAAAGAAAGTAAGCCTATTATAAAAACACCAGAAATTTGGGATCTTGGGTTTAAGGGAGATGGAGAAACAATTTGTATTTTAGATACTGGAATTGATACTGATCATACTGCTTTTAAAAATAAGATAACGGATGAACGTTGTTATTGTACCGCTTCAGATTCTGGTTCTGGTGGTTGTTGTCCCGATAGCACAAATCAACAAAATGGGACTGGGAGTTCAGAAGATGATAACGGCCATGGAACTCACGTTGCAGGTATCGCTGTTGGTAATGGTTTTCGTGTAAAGGGTATTGCAAAAGATTCAAATGTTGTTATGGTAAAAGTTTGCGATTCTTTAGGGGATTGTGAGGAAATAGATGTATCAAATGGTATTGATTGGTGCTGGAATAATTATAATCTCTCTGGAATAAGTTTAAGTTTGAGATTCTTTCCCTTATCTGATAATCCTTTAGAATGCAACGGTATTGCTGATCGTGCTGTAAATGATGCATATGGTAATGGAACATCAGTTATTGTCGCTTCTGGAAATGATGCTAGTGCATCATCTATAGGCTCTCCAGCTTGCGCTCTAGGAGCTTTTTCTGTTGGTGCTACTTATGACCAAGATGTAGGAAGTAAAAGTTGGAGTTCTTGTACTGATAATGTAACATTTAATGATAAGATTACATGCTTTTCTAATAGAGATGAAATCTTAGATATTTTAGCTCCTGGTTCAGTTATTAAATCAGCTAAAATGGGAAGTTTTTTCTTCCTTGAAGAGAGATCAGGTACGTCCCAAGCAGCACCCCACGTCTCAGGAGCAATTGCTTTATTAAAAGAAGCAGATGATACAAATTCAGTAACAAATTCTCCTATGCATGTAAGGGAATTATTAAAAGAAACAGGAAAACAAATTTATGATTCTGCTTCTGGATTAAGAATACCTAGATTAAATATTCTCGCAGCATTTCAAATAGACTGGCCAATGTTCCATCATGATCTAAGAAGAACTGGCCTTACTTTATTAAAAGGAGACTTAGATAAAACAGATATTGATCAAGCTTCTTTTACAATAGACTCAATAGACAATACTTTTATAGATTTTCCTGTTTTAGCTGATGTTGATAGGGATGAACAACAGGAAATATTAGTTGGATTAAGTAGATTTGGAGCTACTAATACTTTATTTGGAGCATTTTATGCTATAGAATGTATTGAAAAGAAAGGAAGGTGTAAGAATTTTAGAGAGTTATGGAGTTTTAGTGATGGAAGTGTACTAAAAGAAGCTCCTACTGTTGATGATCTAAATAATGATTTCAAATCAATTGGAAGTTTAGACAAGATTTATAATTTATTAGAAAATGTCTGGGTAGTTGGAGGAATGTTTAGATGAAATCTAGAATTAAATTATTTATTTTGATATTAACAATTCTTTTAATTAGCGGTTGTATACCTAACATAGGGAATAATAAAGGAAAATATTTTTTTATTAATTCATTAAATTTTTCATGTAATATCCCAAACAATTTAATTAATGGAGTGTCCAATTTAAAATGGATAAAACAGGATAATCCTAAGATAATTGGTAGTATATGTGAAGCTATCAAAAAAGAATGTACTGCGGAAATCATTATTTTTAGATCTAATGATAATTATCTCAGCCATAGGATTCAATATATGGGTAGTCCAGATGATTATTATTATTTAATATATAATAACAAAGAGTATGGGTGCGTTCAAAAAAATGTTATCTGATAATAGATATAATATGGAAAAGAACAGAATCTTCCTGATTAGTATTCTAATAATAGTTTACATCATAATATTTTACTCTTTTTTTGTAGAAGCTTTAGATAAAAGTAGGCATGAGATAGGAGCAGATAAAATCAATGGATTAGGTATTACTGGTGAAGGAAATACTATTTGTCTCATAGATGATGGAGTAGATTACACTAATGAATATCTTGGTGGATGTACAAAAGTCCAATATGAAGCAGGAACTTGTCCTACTGTAGTGGTTGGAAGAAACATAGTAGATAATGATACGGATATTTTACCACACCCAGATCAATATCATGGTACCCATATTGCTGGAATATTAATATCTAGTCATTCAAAATATAAAGGAATTTCTCCAAATGCAAAACTTGCTGTTGTCAAGGTATATTCAGATATTACAAATTCTACTAGCTGTCAGGCATTTATTGATTCAATAAATTGGTGTGTAAATAACTCTGAACAGTATAACATTACTGCTATTTCATTTAGTTATGGATTAGATATTTGTGAAAGTTCTTATTTAACTGCTTTTCAAAATGCAATAAATAATGTAACTTCTGCAGGTATAATTTTTGTTAAGTCTTCTGGAAACACACCCAATACTACCTCTTTAGATATGACTTTTCCTGCCGAATTGGATGGTGTCACTACAATAGGTTCAACCTCTGGTGATGATATATCTAGGTTTACAAGAAGATTGCCTACAGGCAAGTTAGATCTTTTAGCACCCGGGCATAAGATTAGATCCACTAAGACGGGTGGCGGGTTATCTTCTTTCCTTAAGGACATTTTATGTTTGAGTGATATCTCGTTCTTTACATATACTTTAGGAATTTGTGATTCTGGAACATCTTTTGCTGTTCCATATGTTGCGGCTTCAGCAGCACTTATGAAACAATATGATCCTGCACTTCCTCCATTTGATGTAGAAAAAACTTTAAAGGATACAGGAAAAAAAATAGGAGATACTGTTACTGGCGCCACCTTCATGAAAATAGACTTGGTATCTGCTTTAGGTGTTTTAGATTGGCCAATGTTCCATCATGATTTAAGAAGAACTGGATTTACCTTATTAAAAGGAGACTTAGATAAAACAGATATTGATCAGGCATCATTTACAATAGACTCAATAGATAATACTTTTATAGATTTTCCTGTTTTAGCTGATGTTGATAGGGATGAACAACAGGAAATATTAGTTGGATTAAGTAGATTTGGAGCTACTAATACTTTATTTGGAGCATTTTATGCTATAGAATGTATTGAAAAGAAAGGAAGGTGTAAGAATTTTAGAGAGTTATGGAGTTTTAGTGATGGAAGTGTACTAAAAGAAGCTCCTACTGTTGATGATCTAAATAATGATGGAAGAAAAGAAGTTGTATTTGTAACTGGGGGTGGTGGAAGTTATAATGGAAGAGTTTATGCTATTGATGGTAACAAAAGAGGTGGTTTGTCTATACAACCACAAGATGC
>JBBSWZ010000038.1:0-5468 GCA_038046025.1 Nanobdellota archaeon
GTCTAATGCATTTTTAATAGGAATTTGCCTGACTAAAACTAACTCCTTAACCTTATTAGAAATTTCCTCATTTTTAATTTCATTATCAATTTTATTAAATAATTTCTTATAAGCCTTAAAGGCAAAAATAGCAGAAGCCAAAGCATCCATCTCATGCTTATTTTTTAATTTAATATTTTTAAATTTTAAATATTCCTTAGTTACTCTCTTCTTCTGAATGTGTAACAAATCATTATTAGGTGATATAATTTTAGAGTTCATTTTAGCTGAAAACTTCCCAATGAATTTAGGTACACGATTAACATCAGTTCCAACAATTATAGCTTTTCCATTTTCACTTACTTTTCTAACTATATCATCTAATTTACCTCTTAAAGAACCAACATCAATCAAATTGCCATATAAATCTAAAAAAGCATAGCCAACAATCGAACCAGGATCTAAGCCTACAATTATACTTTCCATCTATTAATTATCCAAGACTTCAAAGTTTATTAAGTTTTCTCCAAAACATTTAAATAACAAATTCAAATATTATTATTATGACAAAAGCACTCTATATGAAAGATTCTTACCAAAAAGAATTCAACGCCCAAGTAACAAAAGTAGAAGGAAATTTTATAGTATTAGGTAAAAGCTTATTTTATCCATCATCAGGAGGACAACCCCATGACACAGGAAAAATAATGAAAGATAACCGAAAATTTAACGTTATTTTCGTAAAAAAATTATCTCAAGATATTTCTCATGAAGTAGATAAACCAGGGTTACAGGTAGGAGATCATGTAAAATGCATAATAGATTGGGACAGACGCTACAAACTAATGAAGGGCCATACATCAGCTCATATAGTTTCTGAAATTATTCACAAAAAGACTCAAGCATTAATAACTGGAAATCAAATAGACCTAGATAAAATAAGAATTGACTTCTCATTAGACAATTTTGATAAAGAAAAATTCAAAGAATATATAGAAGAAGCTAATCAAATAATCCAACAAGATTTACCTATATCAATTTCATTCACAACAAGAGATGAAGCAATGAAATTACCACAGATCTCAAAATTAGCTAAGGGTCTTCCAGAATTTATCAAAGATATTAGGCTAGTAAGCATAGGTAATTTCGATATTCAAGCAGACGGTGGAACACACGTAAAATCAACTAAAGAAATAGGAACATTAGAGTTTATAAATGCTGAAAACAAAGGAAAAAACAATAGAAGATTATATTACAAAATAAAAGATGAATAAAGAAAAACAAGGTCTAACCGTTAGCAAGCAAAAAGATTTCTCAGAATGGTATACTCAAATAGTTCAAAAAGCTGAATTAGCAGATTATGCACCAATACAAGGTTTCATGATCATCAGACCAAACGCTTATTCAATATGGGAAAAAATTCAAGAAAATTTCAATAAAGTTCTAGATAAAAGAAATATTCCAAACTCTTACTTCCCTTTACTAATTCCAGAATCATTTTTCAAAAAAGAAGCAGAACACGCAAAAGGTTTTGCTCCAGAATTAGCATGGATTGAAAAAACAACAGAAGAAGAAAAATTAGCAATAAGACCAACTTCAGAAACAATAATGTATGATTCTTACTCAAAGTGGATTAGATCTTGGCGTGATCTACCATTCAGATTAAATCAATGGTGTAATGTACTTAGATGGGAGGTTTCTACCACAAAGCCATTCATTAGAACACGCGAATTCCTATGGCAAGAAGGTCATTGTGTTTATGAAACAGAAAAACAATGTGAAAAAGAAACTCTAGAAATATTATCAGAATATGAAAAAATCTGTAATGATTTACTAGCAATTCCCACAATATCAGGAAAAAAAACAGACAAAGAAAAATTTGCAGGTGCAAAAACAACCTTCACAGTAGAATCTTTAATGCCAGATGGCAAAGCCCTACAAATGGGAACATCTCATAACTTAGGACAAGATTTTGCAAAGGCATTTAATATATCATACCTATCAAAAGATGAAAAAACTCTAACACCTTGGCAAAATTCATGGGGTTTTTCAACAAGATTAATTGGAGCTTTAATTATGACTCATAGCGATGATAAAGGATTAGTTTTACCACCTAAAGTAGCTAAGAAAAAAGTAGTAATAATTCCTATTTTATTTGAAAAAACAAAAAAAGCAGTACTAAAAGAAGCCAAAAAAATCAACTCTATTCTTCAAGATTCTTTTTTAGATGATCGTGAAGAATACACGCCAGGATGGAAGTTTAACGAGTACGAATTACAAGGAATTCCAATAAGAATTGAAATAGGCCCTAAAGATCTAGCTAAAAAGCAAACTATAGTAGTAAGAAGGGATAATAATGAAAAGAAATCAATTAAAATTTCAAACTTAAAAAAAGAAATTCCAAAAATACTAGATGACATACAAGAATCATTATACAAAAAAGCAAAAAAATTCCTAGATTCGAGTATTGTAGAAGTAAAAGACATGAATTCTTTAATAAAGACAATTAACCAAAAAAAACTAGCTAAAACATATTTCTGTGGTTCTGAAGAATGTGAAGATTGGATAAAAGATAAAACAAAAGGAGCTACTTCCAGATGCTCACCATTAGACCAAAAACCTAAAAAAAATAGATGCGTTTATTGTAATAAAGAGGCTAATAACTATACCTACTTCTCAAAATCATACTAGCAATATATAGTTCAAAACCTAATATTATTTTTAAATGTTAAACATACTCAATTTATATGAGATTTAGAAAAACAGCTACAGCATTAGGTACTATTGTTTCTATCCTAGCTACTCCCTCCTGCCAAAATATTCTTGAAATAAGAATTCAAGGATTAGAAGAGAAAAACCAGTTGTTATTAACAAAAAACCAAGAAATGCGTCAGGAAATATTACAATTAAGGAATGAAGCTAAAGAAAAAAGTGAAAAAACACAAAAAGGAAGAGATAGTTATACTAGCCCATTTTCCATGATTGAAGACTATAAATCCCTACACAAACAAGGAGATCAAATTTCAAGATTTAAACATCCTGATGGAAGACAAGACATTTTATTAAAGATAAACACACTAGATTATTTAGATGCCAAAGCCATACGTAGATATTTCATAAGTGAAGAAGACTTTATTGAACCAGATAACAAATATATAAAAGAATTAATAAAAAAATTAGATTTGCCAACTGACAATAAAGAAAAAGATGCAGAAAAAATCCTGGAATTTGTCCAAAATATTCCATATCTCAGTGATAAGGACCAATATGCAAAAACAGTTACTGAAACATTGGCTGAAAACTCAGGAGACTGTGAAGATCTAGCTATTCTAGCAGTAAGCATATTAAGAAGCATAGCAATACCATCCACTTTGGTTCAATTCATCAACCCAAAACCAAAACCAAGATTGGCTCATATGGGAACCGCTATTTCAGGAGACTTTAGAGGAATATACTTTATTCAAAACGGAATTTCTTATTTCTATGCAGAGCAAACAGATACAAAAGCAAAAATAGGTGATTTTCCAAAAGAATGTTCTGCTTATATACCATTAATAGAGGGAAAACTGGCTATAGCCGGAGTAATAGATTAAAATCCAACTTTCTCTAATAATCTAATATACCAAGGAACATTATCAACAACAAAAGGATAATTCCACTCATAACTATATTCATTCCCTGATTCATCTTGATAACTAATGTCCATTCTTAATCCTTTCCTTAAATTCTTAGAATTAATAAACAAACTAATCTCTTTTTCACCATCTAATTCATCTATATACAAAAGCTTAAATCCCTTAATATCAATTTTAATATCCTTAGCTTTAACACTAGAACTTAAAGAAAAAGTCACTTCAGTTTCAATATTATAACCAACCCTCTCAGGCCTTATTTCAGTTATCAATAATCTAGGGATCTTGATATAATTATATTTCAACACTTGTTTTCTTATCAAATCTTCATTCTCAGCTGTTACTATAACATTATCAATAGCACCTACTTTTTTAACAAATTCTTTCTCCTCATTAATACCAAAGTTTTCTAAACTACAATCATTATTAAAGCAAACTCTAATACCTTCTAATTTAATAGTCCCAGAATTCTTCATACTACATTTAACTTCTATAAAATCACCTGTCTTATAATTTTCATTATCATCCTCACAATCTATATAGATCTCAGAAAATAATTCTTTACCATCAGTCCCATCAACTTCACTCACAATATTAGCCAGATCTTCTAAACTATTATAATCTCCATCCTTAGAATAAGTCACAACAGCAACATCTCTATCACCAAAACTTTCTTTAACTTCAACAGTAGAACTATAAACCAAATCTTGATCCAGATCACTAGGTATTCTAATCAACCAAAAAACAGTTTTTGCTTCTTTAGGTTTTAATAGAACTATTCTGCTATTATCCTGTAATTGACTGGGTCCTTTAGTTACATAAACCCTAGTGGTTAAATAATGATCTTGTAAGTTTTGAACATTAACTTGAATAGGCAAATAACTCCCAAACCTATACTCATCACTAAAAGAAAATAAACTTAATTTCACTAATCCTTCATATAAACTACCTTCTTTTACAATATCAGTATCTAATTTTAATTCTCTTGGCTTTACATCTAAACCACTGCTCAACCATCTATAATCAACACTACTTTCACCAGAATCACTTGTTTCAGCTAATTTCAAATGAGAAGCATCTACCCAACCATATTGACCAAATGTAACATCAAAAGGTAACCATCCAATACCAGGAAAATAAACTTCTGCCCATCCATGATTTCCAAAACCACCAATAGCAGTAGTATGAACTGTTCCAGTAACAAACCTAGCAGGTATATTAACACTCCTCAGCATAGAAATAAACAAATTAGTTAATTCATCACATACTCCTCTTTTATTATCAAATACCCAACTAGATTTCTGTACTGTATCTGCAGTCAAGGTACTTAAATCATATTCAATATTTTGCCTTATCCATTCACCAATTTTAAAAACAGCTTGATAATAATCAGTTTCTCCAGTAATTATCTCTTGAGTTTTATCTTTTACTTCTTCATTAATATCAATAAATTCTGTTTCTATTAAAAATTCATCTAAACCTTGCTCTTTTTCAAACGGAAAATTTATTTTACTTCTAACTCTATTAAAAACATTTTTTACTTTAATCTTAGATTGAATCCCATAATCATATTTTGAATTTACCTTATTCCATTTATAATAAACAACATCCTTATATTCTGTTTCAGCTTCTGGATTAGCATTAATCTTAAAATCTAATATTTCCTGTCTAAAATCCTCTCTAGGATATAATTTCAAGAAAACCTCTAATCTCTCTAAATTTGGATTATTTCCAGCAATTAAATCTAAACTAGCACCAATTGTAAAATCTAATTCTAATTCCTTATTATGATCATATACTTGAGCATTTACTGCTTGTATTATTATAACGCTAAAAATAACTAATAAAAACCTCTTT
>JBBSWZ010000039.1:0-10775 GCA_038046025.1 Nanobdellota archaeon
ATCAGGATAAATTTAGTTTATTTCATTCCAGCTTTTTTAATAATCTAAAAATAATCCATATTAAGGAGAGTAAAGATGTTAATATAGATATAGGATTAGATGGAAAGTATTATGGAGATCATATTTTAATTGTAGTTGAGAAAAATATTAAGGCTAATATTATAGAGAATTTAAAAGGTAAATGTAAATTTAGAACTTGTGTTGTTGAAGCATATGTTAAAGAAAATAGTGAATTAAATTATTATTTAGTTGATGATTCTGACGGAAATAATTTTTCTACTTACAGAGGTTTAGTTGAAAAAGATGGTAAATTAAATTGGTTTACCAGTGTTTTTTCTAAAGGAATTAATAGAATGGAGAATAGTGTTGTAATGCAGGGAGAAGGAGCTAGTAGTGAGATTTATAATATTTATTTTGGTTCTAATGAAAGCAAATTTGATTTGTATGGGGCAGTAATCCATAAAAATAGAAATTGTAAGAGTAATATGTTAAGTAAAGGTGCTGTAAAAGATAAGGCTGAAAGTATTAATAGAGGTTTGATTGAAATTAAAAAAGGATTCCCTGGAAATAATGGTTATGAGAGACAAGAAGCTTTAATTTTAAATGAAGGAGCTAAAGCTAATGCTGTTCCTAATTTGTTAATTGATAATAATGATGTTAGATGTACTCATGGAGTTGTTATTAGTCAATTAGATGATGAAAAGTTGTTTTATTTGATGAGCAGAGGTCTAAATAAGGAAGAAGCTAGAAGAAATTATTTGATTGGTTATTTTTTTCCAGTTTTAAGTAAATTTCCTGAAAAATTAAGAGAGAAATTAATTAAAAAAATTGATGAGAGATTAAAATGAGTACTGTTAAAGGATATTATTACAAAAGTACAGAAAAAGGTAGGGAGAAATATATTTTTTTCTTTCCTACTTATATGAGTATTTGGTTTTATGGAAGTTTAGAAGAACCAATTGAACCTGATGTTGAATCTGATCCGAACCATTTGGAAGTATCAGCTTGTTTTTTAGGTTTATATAAAGGAGAATTAGCTCAAGATGTTAGGAGGGGTCATATAAGTAAAGTCAGAGTTGATTCTGTTGTTTTAGATGATTTGGAAATAGCTATTAAAGATCCTGATAGAGATTATGATGTTCCAAGTATACTTGGTGCTTTGTCTGGAGGGATACAATGAAAAAAGATGATTTTCCTTTATTAAAGAATAGAAATTTAATTTATTTGGATAGTGCAGCTACAAGTCAAAAACCTAAGATTGTTATTAATGCTATAAATGATTATTATAATAACTATAATTCTAATGTTCATAGAGGAGTTTATAGTATAAGTGAGGAAGCTACTTTAGAGTATGAGAAAGCTAGAGAAAAAGTTGCTGAATTTGTAAATGCTTTACCTTCTGAAATTATTTTTACTAAGGGAACTACTGAAAGTTTGAATTTGCTAGCTTATAGTTTGGATTTAGAAGAGGGAGATGAGATTTTAATCAGTGAAATGGAGCATCATTCTAATTTAGTTCCTTGGCAACAATTAGCTAAGAAAAAGAAATTGAAATTGAAATATATACCGGTAAATGAAGATGGAGACTTAGAATTTAAACCTAAATTAGTAACTGATAAAACTAAAGTAATTTCTGTTACACATGTTTCCAATGTTTTAGGAACTGTTAATGATATAAAAAATATTGTGAAAAATAAGAAAAAGGCTTTAGTTATAATTGATGGTGCTCAAAGTGTTCCACATATGAAAGTTGATGTTAAAGAGTTAGGTGTTGATTTTTTAGCTTTTTCTGCACATAAGATGTTTGGTCCTATGGGTATCGGAGTTTTATATGGGAAATTGGAATTATTAGAAAAACTAGATCCTTTTTTATATGGTGGAGATATGATTAAACAGGTTAGTTTTGAAGAAACTATTTTTAATGATGTGCCTTGGAAATTTGAGGCTGGAACTCCAAATGTTGTTGGAGCTATTGGATTAGGGAAAGCTATTGAATATATTAATGAAATCGGGATTGAAAATATTGAGAAACATAATATGGAATTAGGCAAATATGCAATTAAGAAATTGAAAGAATTAGGAGTTAAAGTTTATGGTAATCCTAAAAATAAGTTAGGAGTTGTTTCTTTTAATTTAAATGGGATGCATCCTCATGATGTTTCTAGTTTACTTGATCAAGAAAATATTTGTATTAGGGGAGGACATTCATGCGCTATGCCATTAATGAAGAAATTAAATGTAAATGGTGTTTGTAGAGTTAGTTTTCATATTTATAATGAAAAAGAAGATGTTGATAGATTAGTAAATGTTTTAAAAAAAGTTTTAATTTTGGTTGAGAAAAATGGAATTACTGTTTGAAGAATTAATGGAACATTATAAGGAACCTAGGAATTTTGGTAGCTTGGAAAATTTTGATATTAAACAATTTGATAGCAATCCTTTATGTGGTGATGAGGTTGAAATAACTTGTAAAATTGATAAGGATAAAATAAAAGAGATTAAGTTTACTGGAGAAGGATGTGCTATAAGTAAATCTGCAGCTAGTATACTAACTGAATATGTTAGAGGAAAAAATTTAAAAGAGGTTATTGAATTGAGTAATGAGCGTTTTTTGAATTTATATGGATTTAAACCAAGTCCGATGAGAATTAAATGTGCGTTATTGGCTTTGATTACTTTGAAAAAGGGCGTTGTAAAATATGTTGGGAGGGAAAATAAATGAGTATAGAAGAAGGTATAAGAGAAGTAGTAGGATATAGTTCTTCTCTTGCTGCAAAAGCTGATTTAGATGCTCCCTTTGATATAGAAGATCATAATCTTGTAACTATTATGATACACTTAGGATGGAAATTTGATATAGCTATTGATGAGAAGGATGTACCTGGTTTAAGCAGAACAATTAGAGGATTGGTTGGTTATGTTAATGAAAATTTAAGGTGTTTAAGATATGTTAGAAGTTAAAGATTTACATGTTAATGTTGATGGAAATGAAATATTGAAAGGTGTGAATTTATTAGCTAAGAAAGGAGAAGTTACTGTTTTAATGGGTAGAAATGGTTCTGGTAAAAGTACACTTGCTAATACTCTAATGGGGCATCCTAAATTTGATATTACTCAAGGTGAGATGATATTTGATAATGAATTATTAAATGAGTTAGGTCCTGATAAAAGGGCTAAATTAGGATTGTTTTTAAGTTTTCAATATCCGCAAGAAATTTCTGGTGTCTCTGTTGGTAATTTTTTAAGGGTTGCTTATAATTCTCTGAAAAACACTAAATTAACTCCATTAAATTTTAGAAAAATAATTGAAGAGAAGATGAGAATGTTAAAGATTGAAAAAAGTTTTGCTGATAGGTATTTGAATGAAGGTTTTTCTGGCGGAGAGAAGAAGAGAAATGAGATATTACAGTTAGCTGTTTTAGAACCTAAATTTGCAATTTTAGATGAAACTGATTCAGGATTGGATGTATCAAATCTAAAAATTGTTGCTGAAGGTATGAATAAGATTAAAGAAAAATTAGGAATAGGTGTTTTAATTATTACACATTATAAGAGGATATTGGATTATATTAAGCCTGATAAAATTTATGTAATGAGTAATGGTAAAATTGTTGAACAAGGTGGAGTTGAATTAGTTGAGAAATTAGAGAAAGAGGGATATGATTGGTTAGAAGAACTAGAAGTGGAAAGTTAGATAGAATTATAATCTTGCCTGTAAATTTTTTGATTGTTCTGTAATTGTTGTTTTTGGTTTATCCTTTTTAGGTGGTTCTTCCTCTGGTTGTTCCATATTACTTTGTACATAATCAAATATTTTTGATAATCTTCTTCGCATGTATACTTCTCGCATTTTTCTGATTTCTGTTGCTAAATCTGGTGGTAGTACAATATCCATACCAATCTCGCTTGCATGAGATTGTATAAGTTCCTTGAACTTTCTTAAACCATAGGATTTTTTTACAATCTCCATTAGATCTGGGCTTAATTCAGCTTGTAAAAAAATTGAGTTATATAGTTGAGGTTTCTGATCCTCCTGTATATACTCTTGTGCTGGCTGCGTAGTTGGCTGTTGGGTTTGTGTAATTGTTTCTTTTTGGGGAGAAGCACAGCCAGAGACTAATGATACCAATCCAGCTAAAGTTACAAAACTATGCAATAAATAATTTTTCATAGAAATATAATATAATCTTGAAAAATATAAATATTTGTATATATTATTCGTAGAATTTAGTAGTGAAATTATCTAATTTCTTCTAGTAAAATACAAGCCTTACAAATTTCTTGAGATGTTGCCGATCCACATTTTTTGCAAGAATTAATTGTTTTAGATTTGAATGTTTCTTTTATTGAGGGTAAGGTTGTTAGGAAAGAGGAAACTATATTATGTTTTGTTCCTGGGAATTGTTTTTCAAATCCATTTAACCAATCTCTTACTTGACTTCTATAGCCAAGTTTAGCATTGGGGCATTCTATGTATTTGTCTAAGAGTTTATTTAGAAAAGCAAATGTAGTAATTTCTTTTTCTGTTAGGAAATAAAATGGCTTTATCCTTCTAATAAATTTTGGATCATCAACTATCCCTGTTACTGGGCCTAAGATAGCTGAAGCTCTTACATTTTTTCTTAATTGATTCATTAAAATTGATTGAGATTCATCATCTAAATTATGTCCTGTTGCTAATTTTTTTATTCCTAGCTCTAAAGCTGTTTCATTTAATAACTTGCGCCTGAAGACTCCACAGATAGTGCAGGGGATTATATCTGTTTTCTTAGTCATTTGATCAAGAGTTTTGCCAGTTTCTTTCTTGAATGAAGTTGTGTGTAATTCTATATCATATTTTTTACAGAATTCTTTAACAAATTTGAAGTTTGGGTCTCTATAACCTTTAATACCTTCATCAATTGCTATTGCAATTATTTTAACTTTAGTTGGTTTAAAAATTTTATTTAAAATATATAACAATGACATGGAATCTTTTCCACCACTAACTGCTACACCAATAAAATCTTCTTTATCTATCATCTTGTAAATTCTGATAGTTTTTCTGACCTTTCTTTCGAAGTATCTATTGAAATGATTTTTACAAAGAGAGATATTACTATTTGTAAGTTTGATTACTGGATTTTTTTGACAATTTATGCATTTCATATATATACTAGAGAATATATTTTTTGGTTTATAAAGGTTTATAAGATTTGTTGCGTATTATTTATTTATGGTCTATATTTTGCAAGAAAAGTTAATGATACCAGATGTTGATAAACTTCCCTCTTTGGATGAGGTAAGTCAGGAAGAAGTTGATAAATTAGCAAGAAGGATTACTAGAGTAATGAGAGATCTTTCAGTTTATAGGGCAGATATGGATCATGAGAAAAAGCTAAAATTTGATAGTATTTTTGTTGTATTTGGCAATTATTCAAGATATCCTCTCCTAGATGGTGTTGAATCAAATATTATAGGGCTTTATCCATTTGAAGGGCCTGTTAATGTTTCTGATACTGATATAGCCATTAGTGGAAATCAACAAAAGTTTGAGAATTTTGCTAAATTACTCCATGCAATTAGCTATGAAGAGGAAACTGACGGTGCATGTCTTGTTCACCTTAATGGTTCTGTATTGGGATTAGGATATTGGTTAGAAACAAATCCTAATTTGCAAACCAGAGATGGGAGAGGATTGGGTTCAATTACTATGAATCATCAAGCTAGTTTGGATCATGTAATTATGACTTTTCATATTAGTAGTGGTAGAGATAAATTATTAAGAACTTATAAAAGAACTGCGAAAAGAAATCCACTCAGACCCTATGCTAATATAGAGGAAACAGTTTTTGATCCGTATGTTCATTTAAAAAAAGACTAACCACCGGAAATAACACTTAACAATTTTATTTCATCATTATTATTAAGTTTAGCTTTATCTGTAATTAATTCATTATTTCTTGTTATTATAACTGTGTTTGGATCTATGTTTAGATTGTTAAATAGCTCATTGAAGTTTTTAGCTTCTATTGTTTTGTTTTTATTTTCTCTTTCAATAAACACGTTGATTTTCAATTTTGGCTTCCTCTCTATATAATTCTAATAATTCGCTTGCGTCCATTAATCCTAGAATTTCACCTCGTTTTTGAGGATCTGTCCTCAATGTGTTTGCTTCTTCAGGACTTAATTTTTTAGTGCTACTTAACGCTCTTGCTTTAGTGTTATATAATTCATCTTCTAACCCTTTTTGTATCCATAAATCTATTACCTTCTTGGATCGTCTTATACCTTCATCTATACCTTCCTTCCTACCTGTCATTTCCCCTATTTGGTAATCTATACTTGTAGTATTATTGTCTCTTGTTTGTATTAATGGAATTGAATGAACTTGTGTTTCTGTTTCTAATGTGTAATTACTATTTACTTTGCCTATATGGTACCCTAAAATAAATAGGGCTGCTCCTCCCATTCCACGTAAAAAATATTTTAGCCCGCTGTTCATTTAATTTCCTATATATTTTGAATATAATGATTTTGCTTCTTTTTCTGAATCTGCCTTTATTAAAACTGAGTTTTTAAATATTGTCATATTTTTAAATTGGAATGCTGTTTTGAAATCTTTTGTGCCTAATTTTTTAAGCTTTTCTCTTAGATTATTATAATTAAAACTTCCATTTATTTTGTAGGTTCCTGAACTGCAATATCTTACTATGTCCTGTTGTTTTGATCCTTTTAAATATTCATATTGATTATTACATACTTTACAATCCGGATTTTTGTTTACCTTTATTTTACTAATGTTATTTTTATTTATACTAAAGAAAATTAAGTCTTTTTCTGGATTATTATTTGTTAGGATTTTAATTGCTTCATTTACCTGTATTGATGCTATTAGATTTGTTATAGTGTTTAAAACTCCTGAAGTTTCACATGTTTCTTCTGCTTTTGAATCTTTTAAAATACAGTTAATGCATGCATGATCTGGTAAAATATTGAAAACATAGCCTGAATCTTTTACTGCTGATGCATATATCCATGGAATTTTATTTTTTATGCAAAATTCATTTATTAGGAATCTTGTTTCTAAATTATCTGTACAATCTAAGATTAAATCTGATTTGATTAAATCAATATTTTTATAGTTTAAATCATCAAAATATGAATTTATATTAGCTTCAGAGTTTATTTTGTTTAAGACTTCTTTGGCAATAATTGCTTTTGGTTTGTTTAAATGTTCTTCTGTAAATAAAGTTTGTCTTTGTAAGTTTGTTAATTCAATTAAATCTCTGTCAATTAGGATCAGATTTTTAATTCCAGCTCTTACAAGTAATTCGGATGATACTGTTCCTATAGCTCCAAGTCCAACTATTGTTATTGTTGAATTTTTTAATTTTTCTTGAGCTTGCTTTCCTATAAATATTTCCTGTCTTGAGTAACGCATATCTTGCTTTTATTAATATGAATTTAAAAAATTAACTAAAATCAAAGAAAAGTTTAAATTCTTGTACTAATCTAGGATGTTTTTTCCTAAGCCATCCTTCAATAAATTGAGTATAGCAGTATGCACAAGCATTTATTTTGTTTTTACAGAATAAGCAGGGTACGTTATTTGTGAATTCTGTAATAGTCTTAAAGTCTTTATTTTGTTTTCTTAGCCCTAGAATCAACCTATGGTTGCGTATATTAAGCCATTCTTCGACTTCACTTTCTAGGCAATCTTGGCATACAGGATTTGTAATTGATTCCTGGCATGCAATGCATATAGGTTGTATATTTTGTTTCATTTTTAACACCTAAGAATAAAAGTTATAAATGAAGATTAGTAGCCTTTAAATTTGGGACAGACTAATCTAAATAAAATAGAATCATACCAATTATGTATGGAATCTGACATATAAAAAATTGGTGCTTTATGATTTATAAGGCTTTGCTATATTTGGTATATATCATGATAAGCTATTTAAATATATAGAGGATTGAATTATTATGAAAAGAGGTATTTTGGTTTTATTGTTTCTAATACTAAATATGGCTTTAGTTTTATCAGTTGATATTCCTGATGAGTGTATTGTTGAGAGTTCTAGTGATATAAATTTGGATTTAAAAGATGGACCTAAGGTACTATTACAGAAATATAGCAATATTCAGGGTGATGAAGAAGTTATTATGTATTTTTATGATGAAAATATATTAGAAAAAGATGATATTGGAGCTTTAAAGCTAATTTTGAATTATAAAAAAATAGATGAGGGTGTTTTTAGTTTTTTTGCTATTGGTTTAAATGAATGTAATAAGGATGATGTAGGTTGTCAGGAGTATTTTATTAAAAAAATAATACCAGAGAGTTGTAGAAGAATAAAAATAGAAGAGTTAGTTCAATTGCGACCACCAGAAGTAATTGTAGAGGAGGAAATTGAAGATTTAAGGTTCTTTGATAGTTGTTCTGATTTACCTCAAGAAATAACGAGTTGTCCTAAAAATGTTTTTATAAGAGGAGCTAATAGTTTATTTTTATATATTAAATATAATTTACAAGCTTTTTTTGATTCTAGTGTTGAAGTTCCATCATTTGAAGAATTAAATGATTGTAAAAGAATTAATATTGTGATAACTGGTGAAGGTTTTAATAGTAATGAGGAGAAGGAAGAGTTTGTGAATTTAGCTAAGAAGGCAATAAGAGATGGTATTTTTAGAAATGAAGTTATGTTATCAAATGTTTATAAATTTAACATATATTTATTAGATCCTGATAAAAATCTTGGATGTGAGCCTGGTTATTCTGGGATAGAAAGAGCCTTGTACTGTGATCTTGGAAAGATTAAAAAAGCTGTTACAGAATGTCCTAATGATTTTGTTTTAGTTCTAGTGAATTCTGAAAAAGATGGAGCAAGCTATGTTAGTAATATTGCTATGTCAACTTCTGGTGCATTTGATGTTGAAGTTATAGAGCATGAATTAATTGGTCATGCAGTTGGAGATTTGAGAGATGAGTATTGGGATGATTCTTATTATGGTGTTCGTGATATATTACCAGAGAGAAATTGTTATGTGAGTAGTAGTTGTATTCCTTGGTGTGATGGAAATGAATGCTTGGATGATACAGGATGTTATAATGGGTGTATGAGATCAAATTGGTATAGGCCACATAGTAATAGTTTTATGAGAAGTGTTGGAAAGGAGATTGGAAGTTATAATGAAAGATTAATATGTGAAAGAATAAAAGATTTAACTGGAAAAAGTTCAAGGTATTGTGATAAATATGAATAAGAAATATTTGTTGTTATTAGTCTTTTTTGTTAGTTTAGTTTCTGCTAAACAAGTTATTTTATTTAACTTTGAGTATGATAATGGTGAAATTAATTTAATAAATATAGATAAGATGGAAGGATTTGTTTCTGAGATTAATGAAGGAGAATATAGTTTTCATTTAATGTCAAATAATGAAGTTAAAGAAGAAATTAATTTTAAATTGCCAAAGGTTCTTGAAATAGTTCCTACCAAAGAGAAAGAAGGTAAACATTTAGAATTAGAAAAATTTAATTTTGCAGTTCCTGTTGGTTATGAAGGTAGGATAGATGAAGTAAGAATTGTTAAGGATAATGAAGTTTTATTTGAGGAAGATGTTACTAGATTTAATTTGAGAGGTGAGAGAATTAGTTATTGGTATTATGTAATTTTTGCTTTATTAGTCATAGTTGTTTATTTAGTTTATAGAATAAGGAAAATTTAATTGTAAATATTTCTTCTATGTCCTACTTTTAGTATAGATATAGTATCTTTTTCAACTTCAAAAATTGCCCTATAGTCTCCTATTCTTAATCGAAAAGCATTTACGCCTTTTAATCTTTTGATATTCATTGAAAAGGGATTATTTTTAAGTTCTTCAACTTTTCTATAAATCCTTAATGCAATATTCCGCTCTAATTTTTCTAATTCTCTTATTGCCTCTTCTTTCCATTCTATTACAAACATTAGAATCCTAGCCTTTTTTTTACCTCTTCATGAGATATACCCTTACCTTTTCTTGCTGCTTCTATTTCTTTTTTAGTTGCTTCACTTAATTCAAGATCATCTTCTATCATTCTTTCAATTACTTCGTTATAGGTTTCTCTTTCCATCATCTTCATTTTATCCAACTTTTGTTTAACTTGATTTGATATTTGTATTGTTGTTGACATTTTATAACCAATTATAATATGTTATAGGTAATTATAGTATATAAACTTTCCGTTTACAATTTACTGTCTAGATAATTAGCCTTTAATTTTGGTTGATCTAAATTTACCACCTTTTTTGTAAACTCTATCACGACGTTTTTTTCTTTTATCGTTCTTAGACTTTCTTTGTCCTGTGGAATAATCGTAGTCTGACATTTGAATAATCACCTCTTAAACTTAATTATCATGTTCATATGGGTCTATAAAAATTAAGAAGCTATTTTTAATAATTTTCTTAATTTAGGTTCGTCAAAACCTACTACTATATTCCTATCAATGTCTATTACTGGTACCCCAAGCTGTCCTGATTTTTCTATCATTTCATTTGCTGCTTTAGGATTTTCACCTACATTTATTGCTTTGTATTTGATTTTATATTTTTTGAATAACTCTTCAGTTTTGTGGCACCAGGGGCATATTGAAGTTTTATAAAGGGTTACATTCATTTTTACCTCCAAGTAAAAAAATTACTTTTATTATATAAATTTATTGTTTAAGCTTAAGAAAGGCTGTTTTATTCATTTAAAGTAAGGTTTATAAAGTGTATTTTAGTATGTTCAAAAGATTAAAATGAAT
>JBBSWZ010000040.1:0-19830 GCA_038046025.1 Nanobdellota archaeon
TTGTTTCTGTATCATATTTTTTTCCTTTAAAACTTATATATGACATATTTATTAGGTATTGGTTTTTTTTATAAGTTTTATGCTTTTTTATAAACATTAGTTACATCTTCTGGATCTTCAATAATGGAAGCTAAATATTCGTCTATGTTAAATTCTTTTTTTAATTTTGGAGCTGGAAAATTAAATAACTCAATATTTTCAATTAAAGATGTAAGTATCTTAGTTTTTGCTTGATGTCTTAATTCTCTTTTTACTTCATCTCCAATACTTGATGATCTATTATCACTTATTATTAAAATTCCAGTTGCCCTCACACCTATCTCTCTAGATCTTGATAAACAAGAAGCTAATTCCATCTCAACTGTTACTGGTTTTATATTCCTATATCTTGTATTTGCATGGGGTAATTGATATGTTACAGCTAGTACTGATATATTTGGACCAATATGGAAATCTACTCCTTCTTGAGTAAATAATTTTTTCACTGCAGAGGTTAGTTTTTTATCTGGAGTAACTGCCTTGCCTTGTGGATAGCTTCCGTCAAAATGAAATGATCTGCTTGGAACTACTACTGAACCTACTTCTAGGTTTTGTTTAAAACCACCATATGCATATCCTATGAAAAGAACATTCCTGCAGCCACCGTCATACATTTCTGTTAATACATCCAGCATTGCTGGTGCTCCATATACATTAAATACTATTGGGTATTGTTTTCCTGCTTTTTCAACTAAATGTCCATGATAAACACTATCTTTACTTGAGATTACTTTATCAAATAAGCTTAGAATTGATTTTTCAAATTCTTGTGGATTGGTTCCGGCTATAACTATGCCGGTGCTTTCGAAGCTTTCTTGTCCGAATAATGATTTAGCCCAATGTCCCATTTTAAAAAAAGCGAGCGCCAGGATTCGAACCTGGGAATAACCGCTTACTACCAAGGGCTGCAGGTTGGACACTTTTCAGTTCGATCCCCTTAACCACTTGGGCACGCTCGCAACTTAATAAGAATATTTTTATTTTATTTATATATATTTCGTAATTATTAATTTGGGTGATTTTTAAGCATATTTAGTCGAAAATCTAATGTGCATCTTGGTGTATAATAGCCATACTTTTGCCAAAATCTTAACTTGCTAATCGTATTTATGTTGGTAAATCCAATTTCTTCTACCCATTTTTCTAACATTTCAACTCCACTAACATATATTTTTGTAGGTTGTCCTTCTTTTATGATGGTTTGTACTTTAAAGCCTTGATTTTTTAATAGATCTACTAATTGTTTTGTTAAATTCTTACTGCATGTTTTTATCTCTAATCTTGGATAAGTTGGTTTTGAAGTTGTAATTCTGCTTCTTGAAAAATACAAAGAACCGTCTGCTTCAAAGATTCCTCTGATAACATGCTTACTTGCTTTCCAATTTAGGAATTTTTTTGGTATCGTTATAGAATATGTTTTCTTTCCATGTGGTAAACCCAAGTCTTTTATCATATATTCTATTAGATATTTATTGTTTAAATATAGTCTAAGGGCTTGTCCTAACTTATGTTTTTTAATTTGAATCTTAGTAATGTCCTTCTTTATCAATTTATCAATAAAATATTTAATATTCTCAAAATATTCTTCATCTTCTCCAACTGCACCATGAATTTCTAATCTGTACTGATAGTTCTTCGGATTGTACAATATGTATCCATCTCCAATTATTACTCCCATTAACTCAAAAATGTTCATTAAATCTATAAAACACTCTTCTCTTTATAAGTGCTACGCGCGTACTTGTCCGTTAAATATATACTGCAGAATATAGATTTCGTAATCTTTTATAAAAATCTACTAAGATCATCATGCTTCAGAGCAGTATCTAAATGTTTTCTGACATTAATTCCTTGGTAATTTCCACTATTTGTTGCTAATCTTAAATCAAAATGCGGTAAATCTATTTCTATAGTTGTGAAAACAATACCTCTCTCTTCAAATTTAGATTTATAAGTTTGTACTTGCTGAGAAATCCCTTGTCCATGATAAAGTGTAACGTGTTCTTTATTTGGTTCTATAACCATAATCTATCTAAATATAGGTGTTTTTTATATTTAAATAGTTATTGATTGTGGGTTCACTATTCTTAGTAATATTAAACAAAAAATTAATTAATGATTAGTTTCTATTATAAAATATGGTGAAATTAGAATCTTTACAAAAATTGAAAAAAGGTGATAAAGCACCTGATTTTAAATTACTAGGTATAGACGATAAGAAATATTCTTTGAATGATTTTAAGGATGCTAAAGCATTGATGATTATATTTATGTGTAATCATTGTCCTTATGTTAAAGCTAAGACAGATGTTATGAATAAGTTATATGAGAAATTTCATGATAAAGGATTAGTTATGGTTGGTATTAATGCTAATGATCCTGAAGATTATCCTGATGATAGTTTTGGAAATATGAAGAGGTTTGCTTATGAAAAGGGAATTAAGTTTTATTATTTAGTTGATGAAACTCAAAAAGTTGCTAAAAATTATGGTGCTAGTTGTACCCCTGATCCTTTTTTATTTAAAAATGTAGATGGAGAATTTAAATTAGTTTATCATGGAAGATTTGATAATGCTATGGAACCCGGAGATGAAGCAACAAGTAAAGAAATGGAAGATGCTATTGAAAGTATTTTAAAAAATAAAGAAGTTAAGAAGGCTTTTGTTCCTAGTATTGGTTGTTCTATCAAATGGAGGGAATAAACTTATTTTAATGTTTTGTCTCCTATTTTTAAAGCCTATTTCATTCATCCATCTTTTAAGGTTGTTTTTTCCTATTATCTTTACTCTATAATTTTGGTATGTTTTATTTTTAAATGCCTTTTTATACTTTGTATACGACTCTTAAATCCTATCTTCTTGATTAAATTCTGTAGGTCGTCTATGAATCTTTTTGATGAACCAAAAAGATGAATTCATAACAAAGAAGAAATATCGCCGCTATTAGACCTATTAAGTGCTTGTGTTATATATGAGTATTAACATTTTCTAATCCAGAATAGGTACCATTATCAGAAACAAGGGTAAACTCAAATAGATTCTTATCATGTGAAACTGCAAGGACCTTAATGCCTCTTTCCCTGATCTTTAAAATTAGATCTTCTGCTTGAGCGCTATGTAATGATCCATAATAAAATGATACACAGGGGTTATAATTATTTATCATCTATAGACTTTTTAATTATCTTTTTATTTATATAATCTATTGCTATGCAAAATAGGAGATTTAGCTACTGAGTATTTCTTAATGCTTTTTGTCCAATATCTGTTCTATGATATTCATCTTGCCAGGAGATTTTACTAACACAGCTATAAGTGGTATTAATTGCTTCTTCTATATTGCTTCCAGTTCCTGTTACACCTAAGATTCTACCTCCATTTGTAATAAATATCTCATTTTCAATTTTTGTTGCTGCATGAAAAACATATGTATTAGGAATTTTTGCTGCTTCATCTAATCCGCTTATTATTTTATCAGTCTCATATTTTCCAGGATAACCACCGGAAGCCATTACTACACAGCATGCTGCTCCTTGTTTGTTCATTATCTTATGTTCATGTAATTTACCATTTACACAAGCATTTAGTAAGAGAAATAAATCATTTTCCAATAGTGTTAAGACTGGTTGTGCTTCTGGATCACCAAATCTTAGATTATATTCAACAACTCTTGGTTGTCCGTTATCAATCATTAAACCTGCATATAAGCAACCAATTAATGGAGATCCTTCTTGTCTCATTCCTTGTATTGTAGGAATTAAAATTTGTTCTTTAATTTTTTTCATAACTGATTTTGTAACTATTGGTGCTGGGGCATATGCACCCATACCGCCAGTGTTTGGACCTTTCTCATTATTGTATATTGGTTTATGATCTTGTGAAGAGACTAATGGCAGTATTGTTGTTCCATCAGTTAATGCAAGAATAGAGGCTTCTTCACCTGGCATAAATTCCTCTATAACAATTTTATTACCAGAGTCTCCAAATACTTTTTTGACCATTATTTGATCTACAGCTCTAACTGCATCATCTAGAGTGTGGCATACTATAGCTCCTTTTCCTTGAGCAAGACCTGAAGCTTTAACAACAATTGGAGCTTCTTGTTTTTTTATGTATGATATAGCTCTACAAGGATCAGAAAAATTTCTAAAATTTGCAGTTGGTATACCGTGTCTTTGCATAAACCTTTTTGCATAAGTTTTGCTTCCTTCTAGCCGCGCAGCTTTTTTGCTTGGTCCAAATATAAAATGACCTTCTTTTATTAATCCTTTGTCTAACCAATAATCAACTATACCATTAACTAATGGCACTTCTGGTCCTACGACAGTTAGATCTATTTCAAAGGTTCTGACTAAATTAGCAAGGCCTTTAAAGTCATCTACCTTTATATCTGGAATAGTAATAGCACAATCTACTATACCACAATTTCCAGGAGCACAAAATACCTCTTCAACAGATTTACTTTGTTTTAATTTCCATGCTAATGCATGCTCTCTTCCACCAGAACCTATTACTAACACACGACTCATTTTAGGAAAACGGGCCCAGTCGGATTTGAACCGACGACCCCCAGCTTGCTTCTTAAAATAGAAGGCTGGTGCTCTATCCAAGCTGAGCTACAGGCCCATAATAACCTAGAGGTTTATTTTGATTTAAAAATGTTATGAAAAGGTTTAAAAATGATAATTTTATAAAAAAACACACAATGTATGAAGATTCAATTGTAAGATTTTTAAGTCTTGAACCTGAAAGAGAGGGTAGAGATAGATCTAATGGAAGATTCTATAGATTAATGGCTCTTGTGAATGGAATTGAGAATGAATATATTATAAATGTACATCAAGCAGTTAGTGGTATTGATGAAAGTGGGAGACCATTATGGGATTTACAATTTGAAAATACTGGAGGATATTTTCCTGATATAGAATATATAGAAAGAATTAATGGTAGCAGGTTATCAAATGGTGAAGCTGGTTATATAATGGATGAATGGAAAAGGCAATATTATACTGATCCTGAATTATTAGAAGAGGCTAAGAGATATGGCGATCCTGATATTATAGATAAAATTGAAAGAACTAGGAAAGAATATCAATAACTTCAATTAAAACTGAAGTCTAAATAACATTTATATACTAACTTTTTCTTAATATTGTTATGACAAATAAATTTATTATGGTTTCATTGGAAGAGAAAAAAGCTAAAAAAATAGCTGAAGTCTTAAGTAATGATACAGCTAGAAAAATACTAGATTATTTAGCTGATAAAAATGAAGCTACTGTAAGTGAAATTAGTGATGATTTGGAGATTGCTATAAGCACAGTTGATTATAATATTAAAAATTTAATTGATTCTGGATTAGTCATTAGTAAAGAGTTTAAATGGAGTTCTAAAGGGAGGCAGATGGATATTTATAAATTAGCTAGAAAATATATTATAATCAGTCCTGGAAAATATAGCGAGTTTAAAGAAACTTTAAAAAGAATATTACCTATTGGTGTTATTGGCATTGGTGTTGGAATTTATATTGAATTAAAAAATAAAGCAAGTTTTTTAGTTAGTGATACTAAAGAAATAATTACAAAGGTAGAGCCTGTTGTAGAGAAAGCTGTGGATGAAGCTGTTTCTGCTGGTGTATCTTCTCTCGAAGCTCCTGTGGCTCAGCAAGAAGTTTTAAATAAGACTATTGAAGTAATTCCTAGGATTATAGAACAAGCAACTCATAATGGATATTATTTTATCATTGGAGTAGTATTTGCTATTGTATTATATTTAATATTTAGTTGGAGGCGAAAATGAAAGGAAATAGTTTAATTACTGGTATTGCTATAATTGGTTTAGTTATAGCTGTATTAGTTTTGGCTTTTAGGCCATCTGTAATTGATGGTGGAAATGTAGTACCTGGAGAGAAAAATACTATTAGTGCTACAGGTGTTGCAGAAGCTACAGTCATACCTGATTTGGCTGTTGTATATATTAGTGTTGAGACATTAAAAGATACTGCTGATGAAAGTAAAAATGAGAATAGTGTTATAAGTGATAGAGTTTTGGCTTCATTAGAAGTAATTGGTATTGATGATGGTGATATTGAAACTTTAAATTACAATATTTATCCTGAATATGATTGGAGTGTTGGAAAACAGAAATTAAAAGGATATAGAACGAGTAATACCATAAAAGTTGAAACTGAAAACTTTGATTTAATTGGCAGAGTAATTGATGTTAGCGTTGATGCTGGTGCTAATAGGATAGATAATATTCAATTTGAAATGTCACCTGAAAAAGAATCTGAGGCTAAGAAAGAAGCTTTAGAAAAGGCTTCAAGAGATGCTAGAGAGAAAGCTGAAGCAACTGCAAGTGGTTTAAATGTTAGATTGGGTAAAATTGTTTCAGTTAGTGCACAAGACTACTATTATATGCCATATCCTTTCTTTAAAGGTGGAATGGTTGAAGAGGCTAGAGAAGCTGTTGCAGCTGCTCCTGATATAAGACCTGGAGAATTAGAGACTAGTGCTACAGTTAGTGTGGTATTTGAAATAAAGTAGTTTTATAAACTTCTTTTTTATTTTTTATTTTTGTGGTTGATGAATTATCCCTGATAGAAAGGATGGAGGAAATGGAGAAAGGTAAAGTGATTTCAATTACAGCATTGGCCATACTTTTAAAAGATTATCCTGGTATTGGAAACGGTAAAGTTTATCCTTGGTATATTACTGAAATTTACAAAGAGTTAAGATCTGAAATTCCTGCTGAATATACAAATGCTTTTCTTGTAAGATTTGCTTGTAGGGAATTTGGATGAATAGTTTTATAAATAATTTAGATTTTTTTATTTTTATGAAACATTATAATTATTGGGCCTTAAAATTAACTGGAATATTAGTTTTAATTTTCATTGTTCAGTTGATGTTTGATGGTTTTACAGAATTATTTGTTTTAGATAGTTCTAGAGTTTTAGTCAGACCTTGGACTATGATTACTAGTGTTTTTTTACATGGAGGCTTAACTCATATAATGTTTAATGGATTTGCTTTGGCTTTATTTGGTAGTATTACTGAGAATATTATTGGAAGTAAAAGATTTTTATGGTTGTTCCTTATTGGTGGGATAATTGCTAATATTCCTGGTGTGTTTTTTTATAATTCTTCATTAGGTGCTTCTGGTGCGATCTTTTCAGTTTTAGGAGTTTTAATTTTATTGAGACCTACTATGACTGTTTGGCTAAATTTTATGCCTGTTCCTATGTGGTTAGCTGGAATTATATGGGCTATTCAAGATATACTTGGTATCTTTATACCTGATGGTGTAGGGAATTTTGCTCATTTAGGTGGTTTAGCTTTTGGATTGATATATGGACATAGTTTAAGAAGAGCTTTCCTTACTAGAAGAAGTAAAAAACATGGAGATAGAATATTGACTGATGAAGAAATTGAAGATTGGGAAAATAGAATGTTTGGAATTTAGCTGTTTGGACTGTTATTTTTAGCAAATTTTATATACGCTTTAATATAAATATTTGAATATATGGCTGAAGAGTTTCCTGATAAAATATTAAATGGGGTTATTGAGGAAATAGCTGGAGCTGATATAGTCCCTTTAGTAGCTCTAATTATGGGCAAATCACATGTTTCTGAGTTTAAAATAGCTGAAAATTTAGGTATTACTATAAATCATACAAGGAATATGTTGTATAGGCTAAACGAGCATAATTTAGTGGATTTTGCAAGAAAAAAGGACAAGAAAAAGGGTTGGTATGTATACTATTGGACTTTGGATATGTTTGAATTAAGAGATTTGGCTGTTAGAATGAAAAAAGATGTTTTGAATAAAATAAAAAATAGATTGGCAAATGAGAAAGAAGGGACTTATTTTATGTGTCCTGATAAGCATATAAGAACTAATTTAGAAACAGCTATGGAATATGAGTTTAGATGCCCAGAATGTGATCGAGCTTTGGAGAAAGAAGATAATGTGAAAACTATTGAAAATATGAAAAAAATGATTGAGAGACTAGAGCAAGAGATTGCTACTTTACTTGGTTTGGAGATCAAACCTGTAAAAGAAAGGAAATTAATTAGGGAACCTAGAAAGAAAAAAGGTGATAAAAAGAGCTTTTTAGGAAAGCGCTTGCGGAAAGAGAAGAAGAGAAAAGCTATTAAGAAAAAACCTAAAAAAAGTGTTAAAGGCGAGAAGCCTAAGAAATTGAAGAAAAAATCTAGAACAAAAAAGAAAAGTGAGTAAATAATCCTAAAAATACTTTTGATCCATCTAATGGTGGGAATGGTATCATATTAAATATAAATAATATCATGTTAATTCTTTTTGTTAAGAATAAGAATGTTGCTTGTTTTCTTGATAAGTTTCTTGCATTGTTTATTATTAGGGCTGATCCTAACCATAAAATTAAATTAACTGCTGGTCCCGCAAATGAAATTAAAGCGGACTGTAGTGGTTCTGTATTTCCTGAAATTAGAACATAACCAGGAGCTATTAATAAAAATGGAGATGAAATTAGTTTTAGGAAGATTGCAATTCCTAATCCTGCCCAGAATATATAAAAGTTTGCTGTTAAACCGTAAATGATAGCTACAAATTTATGAGCTAATTCATGCAATAAAATTCCTGGAGCTGCAACTAATAAAGCAAATTTAAAGTCTTGCCAACTAAAACCTATTCTAAATGATCTTGATAATGGATCTTTTATATAACCTGTAAACATATAACCTATAGATAAAACTAGTATTAGTAAGTAAACTAATTCTATTAAAGTGAATAAAGGCATAGTAAATTTATGTTTATAAATATTTAAAAGAGTTTCTATTAAGGTTAAAGTATAATATATTTTAGAAAGAGATTATTTGTTTATATAAGTATATTTAAATGATTAAGTAAGTTTTTTAGATGAGTTGAAAAACATGGGAAGTGTAAAAGATTTAAGAATATTGGTGCCTGCATATGAAAATAGTGCTGGTAAATTTATATTTGAGTTTTCAGATAGATATAGTATTTTTGATTATGGTGAAATGCCTGATCATATAATTGGGAAGGGTGCTGCTTTAGCTGTTATGGCAGCTTTTAATTTTGAAGAACTTGCTAAAAGAGGAATAGAAACCCACTATAAGGGATTAGTCCATGATGACAAGACTGTAACCTTTTCAGATTTAAAAGAAGGAAGTGATGGGGCAGATGCAATAGCAGTTGAGGGTGCTGTGGTTTATCACCCAATTGCTAGACCTTCTATTGATGACGAAGGAGATGTAAAAGTTGAATATGATTATTCTTTTTTTGAACAAAACAGAGGGAAGATAAATAATTTTTTAGTTCCTCTTGAGATAATTTTTAGAAATGGTTTACCTTCGGGGAGTTCTGTATTTAAAAGAATTGATGCAGCAAAAAGGGAAAGTGACCCTAAAATAAGAGAAGAAAAATTAAGAGGAATATATCAAAAATTAGGAGTTAGTTCTGAGCCAAATCCTGGTGATATGTTACCAAGACCTGTGATGACTTACACAACAAAACTTGAACCTGGTGATAGAACTTTAACTGATGATGAGGCCTATAAAATTTCTGGATTGGCTTCTGCTGAGTTTGGAAAAGTAAGAGCGTTAGCTTTTGATGTTAATGATTTTGTTACAGAGCAAGCTGAGAAAACTGGATTAAAGCCACATTGGGATGGAAAAGTCGAGATGGTTTATTTTGATGGTTTGAAAATTGTTGATGTGGTTGGAACTCTTGATGAAGACAGATTTGGTGTTTTAGTGAGTAAAGAAATATTAAGACAATGGTATAAGCAAACTCAACCTGAATTTGTTGAAGCTTGTGATGAATGGAAGAAAACTGGAGAAGGTTGGCAAGAAAGGCTTCCTGTAAAACCTATGAATTTACCTACTGAATTTTCTGATTTGGTTTCTCAAATGTATATGGCAGCCACTAATAAATATACTGAGAGGAGAATATTTAATGTTCCTGGATTAGAAGAAGTTGTTGAATTATTAGAGTCAAGGGTGTTATAAATTGAGTGAAGATTTAGTAAGTAGATTGGAATCTGAAAAAAAAGCAATTGAAAGATTTAGATTAAACTCTATTTCTCCTGATGATGGCAAGTATGGTGAAACTGCTGATCCATTAAGAGCTTATTTAAGCGCTAAAGCAGAGTGGTTGACTTGTGCGAAAGTTCAATTTGTATTACTTCAAACTAGGCATGAATTTGGACAAGCAACTAAAGAAGCTGTAGAAGAAGTTCGTCAAGCTTTAGGTAGGATTGATCCACTTAATATGAGTTTATTAGAAAAAAATGTTACAAAACATGATCAATTAGCTGTTATTGAAGAAATTGGAAGATTTGTTTCTTCTGAAACAAAGGCACTATTACATCCAGGTACAACTTCATATGATATATTGGATACGGCAAGATCTTGTCTTTTTAGAAATGCTTGGCAGGAGGTTATAAGACCTCAAGTTAAGAATGTGATTGGTCAATTTTGTGGTGTTGCTGAAGAGACCATGGATATATTGCAAGTTGGAAGGACGCATTTGCAATATACAAGTCCTATAACCTTTGGCTTTGTAATGGCTGGATATTCTGCAAGACTTGCTGAAAGAGTTAAAAAGCTTGATAGAGATTTTGGTGATTTAAGAGGAAAAATAAGTGGTATTGTTGGTACTGGTGCTGGTATTGAAATGGTTATTGGAGAAGGAAGAGCGTTGGAATTTGAAAAAGCTGTTCTTAGTAAATTGGGTTTAGAACCTGATTATACCTCAACACAAATTGTTCAGAAGGAAAGACTTGCGGATGTTGGTCATGGTTTAGTAACTTTAGCTCATGTTCTTGGAGATTTTGCTGGTGATATGAGGTATTTATATTCGTCTGATGTTGGAGAAGTAACATCTAGGGATAGTGCTGATAGATTAGGAGGATCTAGTTCTGATGCAGCTAAAAATAATCCAGTAAATTATGAAAATATTGAAGGAAAAGTTGCTGAAGTTGAAAGTGGAATGAGAGTATTATATGAGATGATCCAAACTGATTTACAAAGAGATTTAAGATCATCTGTGCAAGCAAGATATCAACCACAAGCTATGATGGCTCATGTTCATGAGATGTTTGTGAGAGCAGGAAAAGAATTAGGACAATTATCTTTTAACAAAGATAAGATGACTAAAAGTTTACAAGGGATTAGAGATTTCCCAAGTGAAGCCATGGTTACAATCTTAAGAGGAGTAGGATTTGTGCATTCTAAGTATGGTGAGGGGCATAATTTTGTAAAAGAAATGTCAAAATTAGCAAAGAAAAGTAGAGTAAATCTTATTGATGTTGCAAGAGAAGATATTGAATTTGGAGGAGTTTATTCTTCCTTGCCTGATAATAAAAAAGGTATATTAAATGGTGATCTTGAAATGTATCTTGGTGCTGCTAAGGAAAAAGCTAGAAGAAATGTCGGTTATGCAAGAAGTATCTAAACAATGCTTTTTTATATTTCAAAGTCTTATATAGACAAATGGTTAAAGTTCCTGAGATAATTTATAATTCTAATTTAAAAAAGAATTTAATGGCTAGACCAGAATATGCTAGTAAATTAACTCAATTTAAAGTTAAAGAAATCTTTAAAGATGAATTTTTTTCTAATTCTCCACCTAGTATATTTGTTGGAAGTAAATTATCGTATCCAAAGGTTAATGTTGGTGTATTAAGCCCTCCTGAAAAAAGAGAGGATGTTTGGTTATATGATGCTCAAAGAGAGTGGGCAAGAAAAAATTATGATATTCATCAGATTATGGAATTTAGGAGTAGTTTGATTAATTCTAGATTTAGAACTGATGTTAAGGCTGTCCGAACAAATGATAATAGATTTTTGAATTTAGCTAGAGAGATTGGAATGGCTGCTAAACCTGTTGATGTGGAAGTTAAGTTAAAGAAAAAGATTAGATTAAGGATTAATGTAGATGATACTACTTTGCCAATGGGTCCTAGAGGGAGTATGATTAAATTAAAAGTTGTTGATAACCCTAAGATTAAAAGTCATGTTGATAAGGTTTTTTTTGATACTGATATGAAAGCTATTGATGGTATCCAATATTTAATTAAACATGGTTATGGTGAAGATGTTTTGAGTAAGTTGTTAAGTATTGGTATAATGGGACAAGGTCAAAGAAGAGTTTTGGTTCCGACAAGATGGAGTATAACTTCAGTTGATAGTATGATTGGTAATGAGTATTTGAAAAAGATTAAGGATTATCCTTTATTAGACAAATATTTATTTTTTTACGGACATTATCTAGGAAATCATTACTTTGTATTATTTTTGCCTGAGATTTATAATTATGAATTGTTTGAGACTTATTTACCTGGAAGTTTTTGGAATCCTACCATGAATGTTAATATGGGAACTGATTTTGAACCTTTTAAAGGAAGAACGAAGTATGTTGAGGAAACCGCTGGTGGGTTTTATGCTACTAGGATTGCTATGTTGGAATATTTGAGTAAGATCAAAAGACAGGGAAGTTGCTTAGTTGTTAGAGTTGAAACTCCTGATTATTGGTTAGGTTTAGGAGTTTTTGTTGTAAGAGAGGCTATGAGGAAAACTTTGAAGAATAAACCTTATGAAATTGATACAAAGGAGAAGGCTTTAGAACATTTTAAAAAACAATTATTTGATAAATTTAGATTAGATATATCTAATAATTTGAGATATAGTAAACTATTAGATGCTATAAAACAGAAGAAGATATTTGATTTTTAAGATAGATACTTTTAAAAAGCGTTATATTGCAGTTTGAATAATGGCAATACGAGGATTTAGTAAAAGTAGGAATAAAAGAAGGAAGGAAAAAGCTGCTTTTGCTAGACGTAAAAGGCAAAAACTGCAAGAATATTTAGATAGTAGAGTATTTCTAGAGCCTATAAGGGGCGGTAATGTTCCTGAAGATTTTTTGGTTACCCACTCAAGTTTTGATCTTTTATTAAATTTTATAGGACAATTTGATGGTATTTTAAGGACTAATGATGAAGTTTATTTGGATAATGGGGTTGTATCTATTTATGGGTACCATGCAAGAGTGAACGGAAAGCTTATTGATTTAGGTGATCTATATGTCAATGCTACTAGATATGCTGAACTGAGTGATTATTCTGAAAATATTGAAAGATTAATTGAATTATTAACAAGGTATAACGAATATTTTCTAGGTGTTATAATGGCTCCTAATACTGTGATAATCCGGGAAGTTGTGGAGGAGAATAGAATCTATCTGAGAACTATAAGGAATGGTGTAAAACAATATTTAGATTCTAGTAGTGTGCGTCAAAAATTTTTAGATGATTTAGAGAAAACTAGTAATGCCCTTTATGAGAAATATAGCAAGCATAAAGGTAGAGAGAAACACAGCTGGATTGAAGGTGTTATGAAATTATTGCCTTCTGTTGATAGATCTGGTAAGGAAGTTTCTGAAACTGATAAGAAATTAGTAAGTATGGCTGTTTCATTTGGTATGTTAGATGGTAGGAGGAAATCTATTATTACAACAGATTCTGATCTGGAGGATATTGCTAGAAGTTTAAGTGAATCTAGAACGCAATTAAACGTGCATAAGCCTTTTGAGTTGAGAATATACAGAGTTATCAGACCAAATAAAAAAGAGAGACCATATAGGATTCTCAATACTAGTTTTGATATTTGATTATTCTTTCAACTCAGAAAATCCGACTATAATTAAAGCTACACCTATTAATAAGAATAGCCAAATTATGCCACCAACTAAAACTGTTAAAACTGAGCTCAATATATATGTGCTTACAGAGTCCCAACCAAGCATTCTACCAAAAAATGTTAGCCATACTATAACGATTATTATAATAACACCGATCAAAACTTGTAGTATTCCTTTCATTTAAAACACCTTGATATAGTTACTTTGGAGTGAATCCATGGTTTAAAAAGATTTCTATACTGAAAAAGAATATTTAAATATAACTAGATTTGATTAGTTATATAATGTATCATGATCATAGACTTTTACATTTTGCGCTAAAGAGAGAGCTGAGTGAAATCTATATTTCTTTCTTTCTAAGAGCTTTTGCTATATCATTAATTGGGGTTTTTGTGCCAATTTATTTGGTAAATGAAATTGGGGTTAAATTTACTGAATTATTAGTGTTTTACATTATATTTTTTATAACTCTTGCGATAGGATATCCTTTCTCTGCTAAGTTAAGCAGTAAAATAGGTGTAAAACATGTTATCATGTTAAGCATTCCTTTTCATATCATATTTTATTTTTTACTTTATAATATGCTTAGATTTGATTTATCAGTTTATTTATTAGGATTTATAATTGGTTTTGGAAGTGGATTATTTTGGTATGCCTATAATGCAGACTTTGCCAAGGTTAGTGATAAAAAACATAGGGGCGAAGAAGTTAAGATCTTGTTTGTTGCTGCTTCTATAATTGGAATTGTTGGCCCTTTTATTGGTGGTTATTTGTTGAGTTTATTAGATTTTTATTTGCTGTTTATGATGGTAATTATATTATTAATTTCTAGTGTAGTTCCATTATTATCCAGTAAGGATATAACGCTAGGTCATGATTTTAATTTAATGGATATATTTATTAAGAAAAATTTTGATAATTTCTTCTTGTATTTTGTTCAAGGTGTTAGAGTTATAGTTGCAGGTGTATTCTGGCCTTTATTTATATTTTATACGTTAAAGGGATATTTTTCTCTAGGAATTATTATTTCTGGAACTGCTTTAGTCAGTAGTATAGCTGTTTGGTTTACGGGAAATTATATTGATAAGATTAGGAAAGTGAATTTTGCAAAAGTTGGTTCTGTAGTAGATGGTATTGTTACTTTTTTTAGAGCATTTGCTCGTAATTTTTTGGAAATTACTGGACTTTCTTTAATTAGCGGCATTGCCCATAATTTAGTTGAGATTTCTACTGAAGCCCTTGGATTTGATCAAGCAAACAGAACTGATATCAGTGGATTTATGATTTTTAGGGAATTTGTTTATGTTTTAGGAAGAGTTAGTTTTTTGTTAGCGATATTATTAATTGGATTAGACCCTATAGCAAGTATAAAATTAGGTTTTTTTATAATGGCTGGTTTGGGGATTCTTCAGAAGTTTGTATAATGTGTCCACTTATTATTAAATGATTTAATCCTTCTAAATCAAGTAAATCGTCTAATGGAACATTTCCTTTAGCTGTTGCACTTAGATTTATCGCAAGCCTATATGGATTCTTTGTTAATTTCACCTTTAATTCTTTTGATACAAATTCTTGAGATCTCCAACATGTATCTCTTTTTCCTTTTAGTTGAGCTTTATTGTGTAAATAAGTCGCAATTACAGAATTTGTACCAATATCTAATCTTTCTCTAATAGATTTTCTATTATTTGGAGGAGTTTCATCCCAAAATCTAAATTGTGCTTCTAAAGTGGTATATTCATCCTTATATGATCCAAATCCGTGTCCAGATTCCTTACGAACTGTTTTTGTATAATGATACATAATAATTTTATTGTTAAATTATCCTTATAAATGTATTTTACTGTAATGAGTAGTGAATTTAATTAGTAAATATTATAAATTAGTTAGGTCTTTTTTAGATTATGGAAGAATTTGTTAAGATTGTTGTTTATGTACCTGAGAATCAAGTTGAGATAATTAGAGAAACTTTAGCTAAAGAAGGAGCTGGAAAAATTGGAAATTATGACTCTTGTTGTTTTATTTGCGAAGGTTATGGATATTGGAAGCCATTAGAAGGGAGTAATCCTAAAATTGGAAAGAAAAATAAGGTTAGCAAAGAAAAAGAATTTAGGATTGAGGTTATTTGTAATAAGAAAGATTATGAAAGAGTTGTTAAGAAAATAAGAGAAGTTCATGAATATGAAGAGCCTGCTATTGATGTTTATCCTTTGTTGAATAAGGTTGGTTAATTATATCTCTTTTTATGCACTGTTAAATATCTCCTCATAAAATATTTTACAAAATCTTCTTCATTTTTTCCTAGTGCTTTATAATAAGATCTTCTTTTTTTGTATTCAATAATTAGCATGGGATATTGATTATGCCATAGAATATGATTAATTATTAATCTTCCAATTCTGCCGTTGCCGTCGCCAAGGGGATGAATTTTCTCAAATCTATAATGGGCTCTAGCTGCTAATTCTACTGGATTTATTTTAGATTTATCTATAAATTTAATTAATTGATTCATTAATTTTTTAACATCCTGCCAGTCTGGCGCTACGTAAGCTCCTATTCTTACTAGATAATCTCTGTATTTCCCTGCTATATCTGATTTAGTTTCTTGGAAAATTTTATTATGCCATTCTAATAATAATTCATTAGAAATTTTTCTTTTTTTATCTAACATATTTAAGAAAACTTTTGAATGTTCTTCTGTTTCTTTGATATCATCTAGTGATTTATTTGGGGCTATTTTATCATGTATAATCTCTTTAGTTTCATCTAGAGTTATTGTTGAACCTTCTATTGCATTTGTATTGTATGTAAATGCAATTGCAATTTCCTCTTTTTCTTTATTTTTAACTGTTTGTGGATATTTTTTCCATTCTTTTTGGAAATTTTGTTTCATTTGCTCTAATTTTTTATGGAGAATTTTGTTAATTTGTTCTTTCATTTCTTGTTTTATTTTTTCAATATTTGTGGGTATTCTCTTACCTAGATATTTCTCTTTTGTAATAACCTTGTTATTTTTTCTAAATGAGTGTTGCAAATAGAAGAATGTTTGTTTTCCTTTTTTTCTTTTAATAACCCTCATAGTAAAATGTTACCATTACATTATATTTAAATTTTCCTATTTTTTAACTTTTGTAATGGTAAGAACTAAATCAATTTGTTATAGAAAAAAGCTACTAAATATCCTATTATATATCCTTCTACAAAACCCCATAATGCCCCTATAATGGCTCCTAGTAATCCTGGTGTAAAACCAATATAAAGAGATTGGATCTCTAATAGTAAAGTATTACCCCAACCAGAGGTTGCTATTAAAGCTAAGAAAAACATAAATAATGCAGTTACTATACCAAAAGACAAACCAAATGCTCTTTGATTTAAAGCCTGGGATCTGGATTGAGAAGGAATTTTTACTGTAGTTGTTTTTTTAGCTGGTTTTTTTCCTGGCATGCTACACCTCTTTTATTTAATAATAACTGTATTTTAACTATATAAAACTAACTATAGAATGAGCTGTTAAGTTAAAGTCACCTAAATCGGTGCATTTTTCTTTCAGGTACAGACAAATTTAAATACTTCATGTTCCTGAAATAAATTATGAAGATACGAGAAGTATTAGATAAAAAAGTAGGAAATACAGAATATACAAGGTACATTACAACATTACCAAAAGACGTAGTTAAAGACTCAAAACTACTTGGTAAAGAGCTAAAAGCTAGGGCTGAGAAAGGGAAGATTATTTTAGAAGAAGTATAAGTCTTTCATGTACCGAAAGGTTTATATATTTCATGTACCTGAATATATGTATTGTTAAGTGTAAACATTGTTCAGGTAAGAATTTTCTAAAGAAAGGTTTTAGAAAGACAGAACATCGAGGAAGAATTCAAAAATATTATTGTAAAGATTGTCATAAATATTTTACAAATGACGAGGGGTTTTATAGAATGAGAAATAAGCCAGAAATAATAACAATATCCATAGACATGTATGTCTCTAATTTATCGAGTAGAAAGATGAGAAACCAATTAAAGAGACATCTTAGTCACAAAGTAAGCCACGTTTCTGTTTTAGATTGGGTTAGAAGATATACTTTGAAAGTTCATAAATTTATAGACAAACAAAGTTACAATCTTGGAACTAGCTTTTATGCTGATGAAACTATGATAAACAGAGAGGGAAAGTTGGATAGATTTTGGTGCTGTCTTGATTGGGATACTAGATTAATAACGGGATTTCATTATAGTTTATCTACTAATCCTGTTGAAGCTCAAGAATTTCTAAAAAAATCAATAAGCAAAGGAAAGCCGAGATACATTCAAACAGATGCTGGAGTTTTCTATCCAAGAGCATTTAGAAAACTTTTCTATTCTAATAAGATTGGTAGTTTGGCGGTAGAACATAAAATACAAAATTATCAAACTACAAGAATTCATAATTACAGAATTGAAACTGTCTTTATGAAAATCAAAGACAGAATTATAGATTTCAGAGGGTTGAAAGCTTTATGGTCTGCTCCAATCCTAATGACCGCTATTGTTATTCAGCATAACTTTATAGAAAATCATTCTACTACTGACGAAGTGCCATCTGAAAGAGCGGGAGTTAATTTAGAATTGGGAGAGAATAGATGGCTAGATTTGATTAAATTATCAGCGACTTCATAGCCTTATTGGTTTCCCCAGTTTCCAATATAAGTTAAAGATTATTTTCATAGCTTGAGAAAATTCTTTGTTTTTGATAATTATGCCTATTAGCTCTCCTTCCACAGTATAAATAGCCACTTTATTTCCATAAATAAAAATCATGCATGGAAAATTTTTTAGAGATTCAACAAATCTTATTTCCGTAATTTTTTTATAAGATGACTTGTGAAATGTTTCTTCATCATAAGGATCAATAACTATTTTTGCAGGGATTTTTTTGGTTATTCTTAAAACTCTAAAATGTTCTGGCAAATGTTTTAAAATTTCAACAGATTTTGAATAAGAACCAAAATAGTAAGTTTGCTGTTTCTCTTTGAATATATCTGCTAATATTGTAGAAATTCCTTTAAACCCTTCATAAATCTCGACACCGGACGATTCTTTTATTTCTTTTTTAAGACTTTCTAGTTCTGGAAGTACAGAAAGTATTATTTCCTTTTTCTGATTTAGAGTATCTATGAGTTTCTCGGGATTAACAGCTTCAAAATAAGTTATATGGCCTTTAACTATTTTAGATATTAATCCTTTTGTGTAAAGATAGTTTAAAGTGTTATATATTGTAGTTCTCGGTAAATCAATTCTCTTAGCTAATTCTTGTAAATTTACACTTCCTAAAGGTAAGAGTGTAAGGTATACTTCACTTTCTTTATCTGTTAAACCAAACTCTCTTAATGCTTGTTCCTTATCCATATAAATAATCTACTAAAAGAGATATATAAACCCTTCTATTGTTGTCCATTTTGGTGGACTATTCTTAATATACTTATTTTCTCAATATGTTTTAGGAGAAAAAATGAGCTTAGAAAATAAGTTAGAACAGAAGATCGAAAGAGAAGAAAAGCCTGAACAGCTTTCACTTAGAGATAGAATTAAGTATGGATCTATAAACTGGGCTATAGATACGAGCGCTAAGACTGGGACCTATGTTCCTTTAATGGGAGCAATGGAAGCATATAATGGACTCGATATTGAGCAAATTTTTCAGTCTAGAGCTAGTGCAGCCTTAGTTGATGTGGGTCTGGCTAGAATTTATACTAAAACTGCAGACTATTTGGGAAAGAAATTTGATGTTGATATAAAAGACGGAAGTCCAAAAGCTTGGGGTTTAGATGCATTAGCAATGATAGGAACTCATGCTCCAGTTTATGCAGGAATACTTGTAGCAACAGGAGCAGATGCCAAACAGATAGGTTACGCTTCTTTAATGGGTGCTATTATTGGTCTTTCGACTTCAAAACCATTTAGAAAATTTGTTCTTGCACCTTGGAGAAAGTTTTGGGGTTACAAGAAATAAATTTCTAGAAGAAAAGTGACGTTTACTTTACAGCTCACTATAGAAAGTTATATAAATGGTTAATTTAAAAAATAATTAACTATAAATGTGG
>JBBSWZ010000041.1:0-1934 GCA_038046025.1 Nanobdellota archaeon
CAAAGATGATGAAGCAAGCTATGAAAAGGCTTGGAATGAAACAAGAGGAAATAGATGCTGTTGAAGTTATAATTAAAACAAATGATAAACAGATTGTATTTTCTAATCCGCAAGTCAGTAAGATAAATGCGATGGGACAAGAGACTTTTCAAGTTATAGGAGATTATGAAGAGCAAGAATTAGAGACTTTTAATAAAGAGGATGTTAAAACTGTTATGGAACAAGCTAATTGTTCAGAAAAAGAGGCTAAGGAAGCATTAGAGGAAGAACAAGACTTAGCAAAGGCCATATTAAAGCTTAAGAAAGATTAATATATTTTCTCTGCTTGTTATATAATAATGGAGCAACATGAGTTATTAATAAGGAGAGCTTTAGAGAATTATGAGATTGCTGATCATATGATTTATGTTACTTATCCTTTAGTGAATGATCCTAAGCTAATAGGTAGTATAACTGAGAGGTTATTTAAAGCTTTGATAGATGCTGTTACTGCTATCTTGAGTTATGATTATCTATATAAAAGAATTAATAGTGTTCCTGATGATTTAGATAAGAGATTAGAGTTATTTAAGAAAGTTATAGAGAAAAGGTATAATATTGATAGAAGTATAGTATTATTGATAGATGATTTGAAGAAATTTGTTGATTTTAGGGGTAAAGGCCATATAGAGTTCGTTAGAAGGGAAAATTTAGTAGTTTGTAGCTCTGGATATAGTACAAAAACTATAAATTTTAGAAAGATTAAAGAATATGTTAATCAATCTAAAAGTTTTATAATTAAGGTTAATAAGATATTGGACTAAGATGGATTTTGAAGAATTAGAAGAAAGTGCAGAACAAGAATTGAAACGTGCTGATCATTTAATATATGTAACTTTAAAATATACTAGGACTGCTGATGTTATTAAGAATACTATTAAAAGATTAATAAATGCTTTTGATTTTGCTGTTTTGGAAGCTTTAAAATATTTGAAAGTTAAGGATATATCTGATGTTCCTAGAGTTAGAGTTAAACAGTTAGAGAAGAAGATTCCTGATTTGAAGAAAGAGGCTAAGTTTTATTTATTATTGAAAAGTATTGATGCTGCCCCTTTTAAACGTAAAGAAGAGTTTAGAAAAAATGTTGCTTTAGTTACTAGCATTACAGAAGTAAATTATGAAAAATTAAGGAGTTATTTTGAAAGAACTATTTTATTTGTTAAGAATATTGAAGAGATGATTAAGGATAAAAGGAAGAGTATTAAGAAGAAGAAATGAGCGAAGCTGACTACAAATTTATTGACTATATTATTAAGCAATTTGAAGCTGGAGTTCCTAGAGGACCTGGAAGTTCATTGCATGATGAGTTCTACCATTATAAGAGTAGTGCTGAGTACTTAGAGAGAAAACCTAATTTGAGTGAGGAAGAAAGTGCCTTATTGACTCATATTCAAGGTATGGCTTTACGTTTAATGAAATAATTATAATATTGGATTGAAATTACTTTTGGGTAAGATGTTTAAATTATAACCCAACTTTGTAATTGTCTCAGTAATTATTGATCCTTAAACATGTACACATTTCTCTTCTGCATTTAGGACATTTTGGAAATTTCTTTAATAAATCTTCCAATCTTTCAATTTGATATGGTGGTGGATTCTGTGTATTTTGTGAGAATGTGGGCATAGTCCTTCTTTGATCATAATTAGTTGATAAAGTAGTTGGGTATTTATTAGCTTGATCTATCGATTTTGAATCTTGAGGATTATTTAAAGCTGAAGCTTGTGGTATATAAAGTGATGTAGGATTTAGGGCAACTGGATTAGGAAGATAGGGATTTTTTGATGAAGGAGAATAACTGCTACTTTTACCTGAGTAAGTAGCACTACTTGATCTTCCAGTATAGGAACCTTTGCCTGAGGATTTTGCCATTTTTAATGGTGTGGGTTGTATGA
>JBBSWZ010000042.1:0-3483 GCA_038046025.1 Nanobdellota archaeon
GGTTGGTAAAAACTTTAATTTGTGGGGAATAACAACCTTTATTTCAAAAATGGTAATTCTCTTAAAGCATATAAATTATTCACTATAGCGTCTGTAGGAATTCTATTATCGGAATTTATTGAATAATTTAATCTTTTTTCTAATAAAACCGTTCTTGTTCCCAATATTTTCCCACCTAAAATATCTGTTCTTATTTTGTCTCCTATTACGCATGTTTCTTCAGGTGTGACTTCGGTTTGATTAATTGCCATCTGAAAAATTCTTGGATCTGGTTTTAAATAACCAGTATCACATGATAACACTATGTTGTGAAAATAATTACCTAAACCGAATCTATTAATTATTCTTTCTGATGTTGGAGGAGTGTTAGAAACAAGAATCATCTTGTATCCTTTTTGCCTAAAATGCTTCAGTGTGTCAAAAGCACCTTCTTCAACAACTGCCCCATTTATCTCTGCAAAACAAATATCTCTTATTTTATTTTTATCTTTTCCTAATTTTATAGACAATTCATAAATAAATTCATCAGTAGATAATCCTTTCTTTGATTTACAAATCGAATATATAATTGAAGTTATATGGCTCTCGGGATAATCAAATTCTCTTGCAAGGTTTGCATCCATATCATATTCTCTAGGAATAGAAATTAACGTATTTCCAAGATCAAAAAGCAAAGCTTTTACCGAATCTTTACTTCGAGTTTCTTTTCTATCTAATGATTCATTCCATCGATTGCTTTGGATAAAAGGCAAAATTCTTGCTACTCTTTGCCCAGTTTCAAATAAATGTCTCCTTGCTTGTCTTAAAGAGTCCTCTAAACTAATAGGCCCCTTACATATAGGAATAGCAAAATCTATCCCATTATAATAAATATCTTCTTCATCTTCTCCTATTTGCCCCACAACGGCTATTGATGGGATATTGTACTTTTTAGCTAACAGAGAAACTCCACACGCTATTTTACCGGTGGCTGTTCTATCATCTATTTTACCTTCTCCGGTTATTAGTAGGTCAACATCTTTTAGTTTATCTTCCAAGTTAGTTTCGTTAAAGACAATATCCATACTATACCTTAACTTTGCACCAAAAAATGAAAATAACCCAGAGGCAAGACCTCCAGAACCCCCGCAACCAGGTAAGTATCTAACATCATCTCCAAAGGTTTCTAAGATTAACTTCGCATAGTTTTCTAAGGCGGATTCTAAAATATTAACTTCTTTTTCCGTGGCTCCTTTTTGAGGACCGTATATTCTAGAAGTTCCTTCTTCTCCGCATAATATGCTAGATAAATTACAAGCAACTACTATTTCCTCTAAATTAGGTTTTTTATATCCTGATAAATCTATTTGTTTAGCTCTCAAAAGTTGCCCTCCCCCCAATCCAATATCTCTACCATTTTCACCTAGAATTCTTACGCCAAGAGCCTGTATAACCCCTGCTCCGCCGTCATTTGTAGAACTATCCCCCATTCCGAGAATTATTCTTTTATATTCTTTTGAAGAGAGCTCGTCAATGAGTTGTCCAATTCCATAAGTCGTAGTTAATAAAGGATTTCTTTGTACTGAAGGTACTAAAGCTAACCCGCAAACAGCAGAGCTTTCTATAATAGCAGTTTTATTTTCAATTTCTCCATAAAAAACTTCTATATCATAACCGAGAGGACCCATAACTCTGCTTTTTCTTATGATTCCATTTTTTCTTTCTATCAACCTTTTAACAAAACCAGTGCCCCCGTCACATAAGGGAAAATTTATTAATTGGTGAGTTGAATCAACTGAATTAATGCCATCACTAATACTACTGGCAACTTCTTCTGCAGAAAGACATTCTTTATATGGCCCTGGTGCTATTAAAATTTTCATTTTAAATTCTCATTTACAAACAATTCAGCTTCTTGTAAATCTGTAGGAGTATTTATATTAAATATTGGAAAGTTCTTTTTTGATGTGTATATCTTTTTTCCCTTATCCAGCATCATTCTCAATATCAAATTCCAACCTGAACCAAAACCCAGATAATTTCTATCATATTTTTCAATACTATCTTTTAAACTATCGATAATGTATCTGCTTATAACTAATCCTGATCTTTCTAGATTGTTGTCTGATTCCCCAATACTTAAATCTTGTAAGAACCCATCGTTATTAATAATATATGCCCATTTTTTTCTTGACCTATCAGTTTCTGACAATGTTAATGTAATGTCACTTCCTACTCTACTATGGTTATCTAATGAGTAAATTAACGAATATTTTGTTAATAAAGTATCAGCACTTAAACATAATAAATTTTCCTTTGTTGAAAAGCTACAGGCATGGATAAAAGATTCTATCATTGTTTCAAAAGGAGTTTCTACACACCGATACTTATCTGAAAAATGTTGGTGTATTTGATTGCTTAGATATTTAGTTGCGATTGTTATGTCGGAAATGCCAGAAGAACTAACCTCATTAATGATATGCTCTAAAATAAGTCTATCCTTGACTCTTAATAACGGCTTTGGACATGAATCAGTTAGAGGAGATAATCGCGAACCTCTTCCTCCTGCTAATATGATGGCTTCAAATCCATCATTCCGTTTCTTGAGAATTTGTTGGGGCAACATCAATATAATCTCCAAAGTTCATTATCTTTGAATTCACCCCTTCTTTTTTTACTCTTTCCACAAATTCTTGTGGATTTATATGAGTGTCTTTTGGACTATCATAATGCACCGGGATAACCAAATCCGGATTAACTTCAGTTGCAAACTTTACAGCTTCTTCTATGTTCATACAAACTCTCCTATTATTTATTGGTACCATCAAAACACTACATCCAGTTGGCTTTTTTGGTAAATGAAGAGTATCACTAGTGTGGTAAAAACTTTTTCCTTTAGATTTTATTAATAACCCAAAGCAATCTATCTTTTCTCCGTTAACCGTGTGATCAGTTACAATTGATTCTATCGAAAAAGGTCCTTCTTGAATTTTATTACCGGTATTAAAAACAGAAGAAGTAATACCTTCATTTTTCAAGGCATCGGAAATCTCCTTAACAGTGTAAATTTTTGGAGACGAACTTTGGTATATATTCTTAACTGCATCCAAATCATAATGGTCTGCATGTTTATGTGTGATAAATAATATCCCAATATCTCTAAAGAAGTCTCTTGTTACTCTTCCATCTTCAAAGTTGTATTTTCCAGGATCAATTAAAAGCCTTTTTCCTTCTTCTTCCACTAATACCGTAGATTGCGCATATTTAGTTATTCTCATATTGTTATAAGGCAATCTCTCATTTTTAAAGTTTTCTGTTTATCACTTCATAATTACATCATAAAGAGATATGTCTAAAAAGCAATATTTTAATTTTTACTACTCATCCTAATCAAAGCAATCCATTTATTCTTAACATCTTTAAGTTGTTCAACCAATTCGGGAATAGCTAACTCATAAGGACAGCATTTTATTTGTTGGTGTTTTGTTATAAAATTGTAATAAA
>JBBSWZ010000043.1:0-10602 GCA_038046025.1 Nanobdellota archaeon
ACAAGATGGTTTAGTCTATGGTGGAAGTGCAGGGGCAGTAATTCTAGGAAAAGATGTTATAACTAGTAATGATAAAAATGAAGTTGAAATAAAAAATACAGAAGGATTAAATTATAATGAAAATAAGGATTCTGTTATTAAGGAGATTAGGGATAAATATAATCTTAAAATAGTAGCATTACCAGAAGGAACTGGCTTATTTGTAGATAATGGGACTATAATCATAAAGGGAGTTAAATCTGCTTTTATTTTTGATAAAGAAAAAAGAGAAATAAAAGTAAATCATGTCCTAAAATTTTAGTGGACTATTATTTTAGTTGTATTCCCTCTGGATTATTTCTTTAATTTATTAGTTATTCTAGAAAGCTCTTTTATGTTTGTGTTTAGAGGCTGAATTATGTTTTGGAATACTTTTTCCAGTGCCCTTATTTCTGATCCAACTTCAAGAATATTTTTATCATAACTCTTGATCCTACCGAGAACTGCTTTTTGCAAGTTATCAAATCTTTCTTCTAATCTAATAAGCTCTTGTTTCACAGATGTAAGCTCTGTTCTCACTCTGTCTTTCCAAATTGCTATATCTCCAAAGTTTTCTATAAATGAGCGCCACTTTTCTTCAACTACAGACTCTATTAATTCTTCCATTTCGTCTAAGTTTGAAGAATATTCTATGTTTATAGGACTAGGTTGCGGAGGAGGTAATGGTTTTGAGATTTGTTTATATGCTGGTATTGGTGCTCTTTTCTCTTCCTTAGGCGGAATACCCCTCTCCATAATAGAAGGGTTAAATTCTGATGGTTCAGAAAATTGTTCTGTTGGTTCTTCATATGGGATATCTTGGCCTAACTCTCTTGGACTTAAAGCAGAATCCGCTGAATCAAATGAAGAATAATCTTGGATGTCTGAAGAATCTTCAAAATTAGGACTAGGTACTTCTATGTCTGAGATGAAATTTTTGTCATTTTTTTGTTTCATCTTTTCTTCCTTTTTAATTTTTCTTCTAAAATCTTATCTAATTCATCTTCTGTTATAAATTTTATTGGGTTCCATATATTAATATACTTTTCTAGAACTTTAATATCTTCCTTAGTTGCAAAAAACTCTAATTCTCTAGTTAAATCTTTAATAACTTCTTTTAATTTGAATAATTCTGATTTAATTTCCTTGACATCTGAGTTAATAGCTTTGAATTCTGGGATTATTTTTTTATGTTGAACTATCATATTTTGATTTACAATTAATAAACGTTCACCTAATAAGTTATATTTAGATTCTAAGGTTCTGATTCTATTTATTACATCAGATAGAACTGGATTGATATCTTGCAAGGAAACTTGAGCCATTTTTTTCGAAAGGTATATAATATTGTTATTTATATCTATATTGTTAAAAGTTGCGTGATTATTAAAAAGGGGTAAAATGGCTACTTTAAGTGCAAAGGAATATGAAATTGGTAAAGAGGGAGAAGAAGAGATATTAAAGATTAATGCTAATTCTTGGCCTTATCCTCCGAGTATTGAAGAAAATGCTCTAGTAATGGTTAGGGCTATTGATTATTTAGTTGAATTCCCAAGTGTTTCTAGGTTAATATTTAATCAGAAGAGAAATTTTATTTATGACCAGGAACAGACTCAGATGTTGGTTGAAGTTGCTATTTTCTACAGTCATTTGACTAAACAAAAAAGATTGCTTGCTGTTGGTGGTATTAGTGAAAATGATAATAGATATGCTGAGATACAATATTTAGTTTTTAATTTGTTGAGAAGTGATCCTATTGGGGCGTATGTTGAAGCCACTAGGCTAATTAGAGAGAATGAAATTTCTTTGAAGAGAGTTCAAGATGAAGTCTTGGGTGAGAAAATTTCTAGTTATATTAATTTTCTGAGATATTTTAAGGAAAATTTAGAAAGAACTAAATTGATTAGAACTGTTAAAGATAAATTAAGTGGACATAGGATAGGTGATAGAGGTTTATATCTTGAATTTTTAAGTCCAGTTATAGGTCCTGATTTTTTATTAACTAGATTAATAAGTAGAGTTCCTTTAGATGCAGAAATTGTTGATAGCTATAATGTTGGAGATACCACTGTTAATGTTTTTAAAACATCCCAGGATATAAAATTTTTGTATCATATTACTCCTTTGGAATTAAAGTTAAGTGAAGAAGAATATGAAGTTGTGAATTTGGCAAGAAGGGTTTTAAGTGAGCACAGACCTAGAGATGAAGAGTTTTTAGAGCCTAGGAGGATGAGAAGAACATTTAATAATATTGGCAAAGATTTGTTGTTAGAATTAGTTGAGCAAAGAGGTTATGATATTTCTCTTAGTAGGATTAAAAAATTGGCTGAAGTTTTAGTTAGGGCTACGATTGGCTTTGGAATGATTGAGTTATTGTTACAAGATGAGAAAGTACAAGATATAACTGTGAATAGTCCTGTTGGTGAGAATCCTATATTTTTATTGCATAGTGATTACGGGGAGTGTTATACTAATATAATGCCCAGTATAGATGATTCTGAAAGCTGGGCTACTAAATTTAGATTGTTAAGTACTAGACCCTTAGATGAGGCTAATCCTGTTTTAGATACTGAATTAGGGATACCTGGTGCCAGAGCGAGAGTTGCTATTATTACTAATCCATTAAATCCTTATGGACTTGCTTTTGCCTTGAGAAGACATAGGGATAGGCCATGGACCTTGCCATTGTTTATTAATAATGGAATGATTAGTCCTTTAGGAGCCGGGTTAATGAGCTTTTTTATTGATGGTGCTAGAACTTTATTAGTTGCTGGAACAAGAAGTTCTGGAAAGACCAGTTTTTTAGGAAGTTTATTAGTTGAGATTATGAGAAAATATAGAGTATTAGTTTTAGAAGACACTTTAGAATTACCTAGTCAAGCATTAAGAGATTTTGGTTATAATATCCAGAATATGAAAATTAGAAGTGCGTTAACTACTGGTGGTACTGAAATGAGTGCTGATGAGGGAATAAGAACTAGCTTAAGAATGGGAGATAGTAGTTTAATTGTAGGAGAAGTTAGAAGTCAAGAAGCAAGAGCTTTATATGAAGCTATGAGAATTGGAGCTTTAGCTAATGTTGTTGCAGGTACTATACACGGTGATAGTCCTTATGGTGTTTTTGATAGAGTTGTAAATGATTTAGGAGTTCCTAAAACTAGTTTTAAAGCTACTGATATTATTATTATTACAAATCCTGTTAAAAGTGCTGATGGTTTGCACAGTTTTAGAAGAGTTCAAAGTATTACTGAAGTTAGAAAACATTGGCAGGATGATCCTTTAAGGGAGCAAGGTTTTGTTGATTTAATGAGATATAATACTGAAACTGATGAATTAGAAGTTACAGATGAATTAGTTAATGGAGATAGTGAAGTTTTGAAGAAAATTGCTGGTAATGTCAGAGAATTTGTTGGGGATTGGGATGCGATTTGGGAGAATATTCAATTAAGATCTAAAATAAAAAAAACCATGGTTGATTATGCAAATAGATTTGGCATGTTTGATTTATTAGAGGCTAAAAATGTTATAAATAGTAATGATATGTTTCATAAAATTCTGGATGAAGTTAAAGCTGAAACTGGAGGTTTAGATAATAAAAGGATATTTTTTGAATGGAATGAATGGATGAAAAGAGAAATAAAGAAGAGGAGATTCTATTAGATGGATAAGATAGGTAGTGAGGAAGTTAAAAAAATATTAGATAAGTATGAATCTAAATTAGGCGAAAGGGTTAATTTAGATGATATAGAACATTTTGAAGGCGATAGTTTTTCTAGGGAATATAAAATTTTTAGAAATGAAAGTTTAAGTAAAAAGGTTGGGATTTATGAGAAGTTATGTAATATTAGCGAGAGAATATTAAAAGTTAAGGCTAGAGAAAAAAATAGAGAGAAATTACAAAAAGCAATTAATAGAGTTTATTTAGAAATTACTCCTGAAGGGGCTAATAGTTTTGGAAGTTTAGTTGCTGTGTTTTTGATGTTAATCTCTATTATTTTTGGAATTTTTTATTATTACTATGCTGATGTTAATGGTTTTTTGAATTCTGAAGGAGGAATTAAAGGTGTGGCGTTTAGTGTTTATTTATTACCTTTGATTTTTATGGGTATTAGTGCTGGTTTGATGAAGCCAATAATTAATTATCCTATCAGATTAAGTAATAAACATAGATTAAAAGCTACTAATCAAATGGTTCTCTGTATCTTATATGTTGTTATGTATATGAGACATACAAGTAACTTAGAGCATGCTATTAAATTCGCAGGTGAACACATTGGTATTCCTCTTGCTTTAGATTTAAGGAAAGTTTTTTGGGATGTTGAAACTGAAAGATATTTTACTATTAAGGAAAGTTTAGATAATTATTTGGAAGAATGGAGAGATAGTAATTTAGAATTTGTTGAAGCGTTTCATTTAATTGAAGGTAGTTTATATGAATCTAACGAGGAAAGAAGAGTTGGTATGTTAGAGAAAGCATTGGAAGTTATTTTGAATGGGACTTATGAGAAAATGTTACATTATGCTCATGATTTGAGAAGTCCTATAACAATGTTATATATGTTGGGGGTAATATTACCTGTTTTAGGTTTGGTTATATTTCCTTTAATGAGTGGTTTTTTAGAAGGATTAGTAAAGTGGTGGCATATTGCTTTAGTTTATAATATTATGTTGCCAATATTTGTTTATACTTTTGGAATTAGTTTGTTAGAGAAAAGACCTACTGGATATGGAGAGGAAAATTTATTGGAGGTACATCCCGAGTATGAAGATTTACAGTATTTGAAATTAGGAAATGTTAATATTAATCCTGCGGCTGTTGGAATATTTTTCGGGTTGTTAGTAGTTTTAATTGGGTTAATACCTATTTTTATCCATTTGAATAGTCCTAATTATGATGTAACTATCATGGACTTAAAATTGTTGGATTATAAATGTAATAGTGATGGTTGTTTAGGTCCTTATGGATTATGGAGTATGTTGTTAAGTTTGTTTGTCCCTTTAGGAATAGCTCTGGGGATTGCATTTACATATTATTTTAAAACTTATAAATTAATGGATATAAGGAAGAATTCTAAGGATTTAGAGAAGGAATTTTCTGGAGCTGTTTTCCAGTTGGGTAATAGGGTTGCTGATGGATTACCTGTTGAAAGTACTTTTGGACAGGTTTCCAGAAGCATGGTTGGAACTCCTACAGGTGATTTTTTAAGAATAGTTGATAATAATATTAGAAGGTTGGGGATGAGTGTTAAAGAAGCAATTTTCAGTAAAGAAAATGGAGCCATAGTTTACTTTCCGAGCACATTGATAAAGACGACGATGAAAGTTTTAATTGAGAGTGCAAAGAAAGGTCCTCAAGTTGTTGCTAAAAGTTTGTTGACAATAAGTGAATATGTGAATAGAGTTCAAGCTATCGCTGAAAGATTAAAAGATTTATTGGCTGATATATTAAGCAGTATGAAAAGTCAAATTACTTTTTTAACTCCCATGATTGCTGGTATTGTTGTTGGAGTTACAAGTTTAATGATAAATATAATTAATGGTTTAACTGAAGCCTTAAGTCAAACTGGATCTGGTTTAGGTGGGGAAGAAGCTGCTGGTGCAGGTTTAGGTGGATTAAGTGGAATTTTGAATATATTAAATATTAGAGATATTATCCCAGGATATCAGTTTCAAATTGTAATCGGGTTGTTTGTTTTAGAGGTTGCTATGATCTTAACAATATTAAGTAGCGGTATTGAGAATGGTTTAGACAAATTGTTAGAGAAAAATAAAATGGCCAAGAATTTGTTAATATCTACTGGATTGTATTTTATAATAAGCTTGGTATCTATAGTAATATTTAGTTTCTTAGCTAGAGGGGTAGTTAGTGTTTCTGGTTCTATTGGTTAGAAAGATTTAAATATAACCTTAATTACGGTTATTATAACCTAAATGGAGGTTATTATGTTAATTAATTTCCTAAAACGAAATGAGAATACTAGGAAAATATTTGGGAAGAGAGAATTAGTTATAATAGATAAACAGTTGAATGGGATAAATCTAACCCAGTCTGAGAAGAATAGATTATCTAGAGATATCAGACCCAAATTTAAATTTATTAAAGAATGTGCAGAATTTAGTAAAGAATTTGATTTGGAAAAAGGTAGTGAGATAAAGACAATTATCCAAAATATAATAAAAGATGTAAAAGAAGATTCTTTATTTAAAAAAGTAAAAAGGATTATTTTATTTGGCTCTACAGTTGAAAGGCAGAGGACCTTTAGATCTGATATTGATATTGCAGTAGAATTTGATATGGTAACAAAAAAAGAGGCATTTCGGTTTAGAAGGAGAGTTCTTGGTTACTATGATGAAAGTGTTGATATACAAGTCTATAATGTATTGCCTGATAAAATTAAAAATGAGATAGATTTGAAGGGAAGAGTGTTATATGAAAGAAGTTAAAATGAGAATTGAAGATAAAATTAAAGAGATTGAGGATTATTTAGGACAGTTACTGGATATCCTTCCAAAAAATTTTCAGGAGTATATTGTAAATTATGAGAAGAAAGCTGCTTGTGAAAGATATTTTGAGAAAATTGTAGAAGCACTGGTTGATTTGGCCTTTATTGTGATAAAAGAGAAAAAGTTTAAGATTCCTGAGGATGATATAAAAGCATTTTTTGTTTTGGTAGATGAGAATATTATTGAGGAAAAACTTGCTGAAGGGTTGAGAGAAGCAAAGGGAATGAGGAATATTATTGTCCACGAATATGGAAAAATTAATGATGAGCTTGTTTTTTACGCAATCGCTGAAGAACTGGAGAAAGATGTAGTTGAATTTTTAGAGAAAATAAAAAAATTAAAATAGTTTTAAGTTAGAAAGATTTAAATAATTAGTGAGAGTTTCTCTTATAAGGAACATTGGTGAGAATATGAATTTAAAAAAAGCGGTGATTTATTTAACTTTTCTTAGTTTATTTTCTATATTTGTGTATGCACAGCCAGCTTTTAGAGATGTTGGATATGATGCTTATCCCTTTGGTATTGGTTTTTTTGGCGGATTTAATCCTTTAGATGATGTTTGTTTTAATTATTCTTGGTTAGTTGATTTTGTAGTGTTTTTTATCTTTTTTTACTTTGTGGCTCATCAAGTTTTTGGTAAGCAGACGTATAAGAAAGGGGATCTTGGAAGTTTAGCTGTTGCCTTTGCTTTAAGTTTTGGATTAAGTAGATGGGCTGCTTCTAGAGGTGGAGGCTTTCTTTGTGGTATTCTAAGTGGTGGATTTGGATTTGGTGGTTTGTTTGGATTGTTGATTTTGTTATTGGTTGTGTTTGGAATAATATGGGCGTTTTTGAAAGGCAGTAATGCTAGTAGGTTATTTGCTGCAATTGCTTATATTATATTTTACTTTTGGTTAGGAAGTGAAGGAGGATATATAATAAGTGGATGGGCTTATTATATACCAGTTGATCCATTTTTAGTTCAATGGATCTTGTATTTATTATTCTTGGTTGCTATTCTGCTAGCTGTTATAGCTGCATGGAAATGGTATAAAGAAGGAGGGGCAGCAAAATGAAATTGAGTTATTTGATATTGGGATTAGCAGTTGTATTTTTAGGATTATTGCCTTTTTTGATTAATAGTGGTTTTGGTGATATCTTTTTAGTTATTCCTAGTAGTGGTAATATGTATCAGGGGCTTATTATATTGGTTGGAGTTGTAATTGTTGTTTTTGCTTATAAAAGTGATAGTAGAAGGAATAGAAGATTGAAAGAATTGAGATAATTTTACTATGGAATTTGAAAGTTTATTAAAGCTTTTATTAGTTATTGTTCTTATTTTGATAATTGGCGGGATAATTATAAATGTTGTTTATAGGAGCTTAGGATGAATAAGAGAGGTATTGAAGCTCATTATTTGGTTGGTTTGTTAGTAATTGTTGCTGGGGCTATTGTTCTATTGGGTGCTTATAATTTAATTGGTAAGGGTATTAAAGAAGGAACTGATAGTGAGATTTGTAGACAGAGTGTTTTATCGACTACAGTGAAAAAATATATAAAATTAGGGACTAGTTCTGTTGATGATTTAGAATGTGTAACTAAAAGTAATTTCTATGGAGGGGATTATGAAAAATTAAAAGAAAATTTAGTTAGGGATATAAGAGATTGCTCTTATCAATATTGGCATGGTAAGCTAGACTTTAATGATTTTTGGGAATCTGTGTTAGGACAAAAAAATTATTGTTTTGTTTGTTATATAGAAACTTCAGATCATAGTCTTAGTATAAGTCCCAATGAGCTTAATAATGCTATTATTTCTGATAATGAAATAGAAAATATACAAGTTTTTCCTGGTATTACCGAGTTAAGCATGGATAAAGATAAACCACTATTAGTTGCTTATGCAATTGGAAAAGTTGCTTTAGATGTTAGTGGCAATATTGTTGTAGGTAGTATAGAACAATTAAGGAGTAAATGTGATGAAGTTTATGTGTATAAATAAGAAAGGTGATGTTGAATTTGATAAGATAATCAAGTGGTTAATAGCTTTGGCTGTTTTAGTTATTTTGATAGTTATTTTAATTGCTGTGAGAAATAAAAATGAAAATGTTTTAGCAATTTTTGATGGTATTAGAAATTTTGGAGATTTGTTTAAATGAAAAAAGGAAAATTGGAATTAGATAAATTAGTTGCTCTTTTAATAGCATTAGTTCTTGCAGTGATGATCTTATATTTTTTAAAAAATTTTGATACTTTGAAAGAGGCCCTTTTTAGGGCTATAGATAGTTTTAAATAAATAAATATTAGATTAAGGAAGATGGATAAACAAGGAAAACTGGAACTTGAATACGTTGTCGTGCTCATTATTTTGGCTGCTTTATTGGTTTTTGCTTTATTTTTTACTTATAGATCTTTTACAAAAGAAGGTGGATTTTTTAATAATATGGTTAAAAATACTCTAGGAGAAGATTTTGCTCCTTCTTTGAGAGGAACCTCTGAAGAAATTAAAAATGATCCTAAGGGTTACGTTGTGAAGAAATTTGGTATTAATCAGGAAGAATTTAATAGGTATTTAAAAATTTGTGAGGAAGGTAAAGATCCTAAGGAGAATGGTGGGTTGAATGCTGAAGAGATTGCTATAATTAAGGAAAAGGCTTGTGATAGTGAAACTAAGAATAAAGTTAGAGAAGCTGTGAGTGCTACTATTGTAAAAAAAGAAGATGAAGCAGATGAATTGTATAAAACTTATAGAGATAATAATAAGGATTTAAATAGTTATAACAAACTGAAGGATATTTATCCTAGCTCTATGGCCTTTAAAGCAGCGAGTATTTTAGAAAGTAATGATTTTGAGAAAGCTATTAAAGAATTAAATTGTGATGGCGTTAGTGATATAATAACTTTGACTTATTGTGCTGATATTTATAAAACTAAAGCTATAAGGATTGATGATCGAACACTTAAAGATAAATATGGGAGTTTAGCATCAGAATATTTTGGAAAAGTGGTTAATGGGGAAAGTGTGAATTTTAAAAATAATAGGGAGAAATGGTTTTTTTTATTTGCTGCTGAAGAGGCATTATCAAGAGGATTTGTTAAAAAATTGTTTATATTGCCTATAATCAATCCAAGAGGTGGTGAATCTGTTGAAATAAAAGGAGATAACTATGAGGTTGTTGATAGAATATTCAAGACAGTTTTTTTGCCTTATAATGGTGAACCAATTTTGAGCTTACAATTTAAAATAAGATTAATAAATTCCGACATCTTGGAACCATTTGTATGTGATTATAATACCAGGGAAGAAAGTCCAGGAGTATATATTTTGTCTTCTAAGGAAGTATCAAAGGAATGTCGCACTATATCTGGTACAATTATTACTCCGATAGCAGATGTTAATCAGGATCCTAAGAGTATTCAATTAAGAATTTCATATGTTCAGCAAATTTAGCAATCAAAAATTTTATAAATAAAGGAAAATATAAGAAAATAATACAAAGGTGATAATTTATGGATAAAAGAGGTCAAGAATTAAGTTTAAATACGCTTGTTATTATTATATTATTAGTTATAGCTTTAGTTGTTATAGCTGTATTTTTCTTAGGAGGGACTAGTAGCTTGAGTCAAAGTATTAGAAGTATATTCCATGGAGCAAAGGGAGGTACTGACTTGAGTTTAGCTGTTGAGATATGTCAACAAAGATGTGAACAAGCTAAATCATTACCGGAAACTTTAGTAAAGAATTCTGCTTATTGTGATCAGCCGTTTGAATTAGATCTGAATAATGATGGAGAAGCTGAACGAGATGATTCTGGTGTAGTAAAATTTTACTGTAGTGATCCAGATATTGGTGTTAAGTGCTCTGGTATTGATGATAAATGTTAAATTAGATAATATTAAATAATCTTATTCTTTTATTTTTGATTATGAAAAAAGGTCTGTTACCATTAAAGGCATTAATAGGATTAGTTTTTGGAATTGGTATGACCTTATTAGTTTTATTTGTTTTGTTTAAGTTAATTGGAATTTTTATCCCTGGTGAAGAAACTACAGGTACTCCTATAACTGTTTTTGAAAAAATTAATGAATTAGGTAATGGTG
>JBBSWZ010000044.1:0-8072 GCA_038046025.1 Nanobdellota archaeon
TATTACAATTCTATTAAGTTTATTGGGGGTTTTATAATGGAATCTGACAGACCTTTAGATGCATTAAATGCGGCAAGAAACAAAAAAGTACTAGTAGAACTCAAAAACGGAAAACAAGTAATAGGCACATTAAAAGCATTTGACATTCATATTAACACAGTTCTAAATGATGCTGAAGAATTAGAAGATAATCAGGTTAAAAGAAAACTCGGTAAGGTATTTTTAAGAGGAGACACAATCATATTAATATCCCCAACAGAATAAAATGGTTAAAGGAACTCCTTCTTTAGGTAAGAGAGGTAAAGCTAAGCTTCATTTTAGATGTAGACGTTGTGGAAACGCATCATTTCATAAGAAAAAAGGAGTCTGCAGTTATTGTGGGTATGGAAAGACCTCTAAACTTCGTAAATATTCTTGGCAAAAAAAATCTTTCTTCAAAAGACTAAATCATTAGGCAAGTTCTAGGAAGATGATAGGAAACGTAGTTTCTTATAAATCATTAATTTTTTAAAGGCTATTCCTTACTGTTAATGAAACTTGCTTTTTAGCAAGTTGATAAGGACTCTAGGAGTTCATAAGAACCTTGGTTCTTATATGCGGGGATGCCGGAGTGGTCAAACGGGTCAGATTTTAAATCAATAAAAGACCAAGCTTAGGAGTTTTTGACTAAGACACCTGATGGCTTAGTGCCTGCGTAGGTTCGAATCCTATTCCCCGCATCATTAGTATATAAAACACAAAATATTATAAAATAAAACAATAATATACTTTAAAGAAATTCTATCCTAGTTCCTTAACTAAATAAGTCTTATACCAAATAAAAATAAGTCCAATTAAAATAACCTGAATTCCTGGGCTAACATAAGGTACATTAATTAAATTACTAATTCTGATTATTAAAAAAATAACAAAAAATATTAATAAAAAAACTAAATATAGCCAAAGTTTCCTAAATAAGAAGATCTCTTTCAAACTTTTCAAAAAATTCATTTTATTAATGTAAACATAACCGGTAAACAAAAAGTAAATTATCAATGTCGTTAATATAAAATAAAACCCTCCAACTAAAAGTGATTTCCATAATAAAACTCCCCCAAACATGTACTCTAATAAAAATTCTCTAGCCGGTCCCAACATTGAAAAACCAATAGGCACTATCAATATAGAAGCAATAAGCGTCAATCCCAAAAACTTAAAAAAATATTTTCTATAATTTTCTAACTTATTATTACAAATTAAATTCCATAATAGACTTTTTATAATTATATATAATAAAAAACCAACTAAAACAACTAAAAAAATATGCAAAAATAACTGAGTAAAATAGGAATTTAATAAATCTAAATTTCCTTGTATGGCCAAAGCATCAAAATCAGTTTTATTAAAACTTAAAGCACTATCTATACCACCTAACTCATAATTAACGTCTTGTATCTTAGTTAGTACTTCCCTAAATCTTTCAATAAAAAATTTACTTATTAAAAAAAATAAGACTATAAACAAATACTCTAATCCAAGTATTTTCAATAAATTTTTTTTAGATAATCTCATTTAGCTAAAGTTTTATCAAAATCTTCCTTCAATTTATCTAATTCCTCTTTAAATTCTTCAATAGGTTTTTGTAATTTTTCTGGTAATAAATCTAAAATTTTTTGAACTCCATTTTTAGCCTGTTCTCTATCTTGACTACCTAAACTTACAAAATGCACATCATCATTTATCAGTTTTTTAATCATATCTCTTAATTCATTTGCCTCGCTAAATTTCAATTTTTCTAATTTAGCAATAGCATTATCTAGATTTGCAACTAATTCATTTTTTGTTTTAGAATCACTAATAACTTCCTGAATAAATTTAGTCAAATCTCCTGCAATACTTTTATAAACATCATCTTTAGTTATATCAACATCTTTAGTTATATCAACTATAGAATTCAATGAAGTCCTATATTCATCGAGAGCTTTATTATATGCATCTTGATCTTTACCACTACCTTCATTTATTCTATCAACAAGATTATTTAACTTACCAAGCGGTGCATCAATATTATTTAATTTAGGTGATATACTGGCAGTAAACTGTTTATAATGTTCTTTTAATTCCCTAAACATATTTCCTAAATTATCTATCAATTTTTCTCTATCTCCTTCTTGTTTCTCCTTCAATTTTTCACCTTGCAAATTCTTTTCTTTCTCTTTGATTTCTTCTAATCTATCCTTAACAATTTTTAATTGATCTCCATTAAGTAATTTTTCTTTATTCTCTAAACCATCCAACAATTCATATTCTCCTTTTGCAAGATCTAGTTTTCCATCATTATAATATCTACTAGCCAAAACAAAATGAGCAGGAGCATAATATTTACTATTTCTATTTATTTCTTTAACAGTAGTCTTACATTCACTTAAAGTATCACTATCTTTAGGGATTATCTCATTACTACAAATTTTCAAAGCAACATAATACCTAAATGCATCTTTGTCTTCAAAGAATAAATCTCTTCCAAAAGCACCGCCTGCAGATGTTAAACGCCCTCCTTTCCATTCACCAGTTCTTATTATCTCATCAATTTTCTTTTTTTCACTATCGCTATATCCAGATGAACTCTCTAAACTCCTAATCTCACTAACATATTCTCTTAATTCACAATTTCCAGAACAACAGATCTGATTTCTAGATGTTATATATTGTGTATTCCCATTACATTGTTCATTAGGTTCACATATAACAGCAGGACTTTTACAACTTAAATCTAATACCTGACTTTCAACATCGGGGTATCTTTGCCAATCAGCATAAGCCCAGCAATTTCCTAAACTAACTCCTCTTTGATCAGTACCGCAACTACCAACCTGTCTCCAATATTTTTCCTGACCAATACCTAAACCTGGATTACTCAAGAAACATCCTCTTCTTACACTAGGACCAGGTAATACTCCCCTAGTCCCTACATCAGTTATAGGAGCAGTAGGATCGGCCTTACACTGAGCTGCTGTTTGTATATTTCCACCAATTTCTTGACTAGTTATATAATCATTTATAGAAGTTAAAAATGCACTGCTACTTACAATCTTTCCAAATCCACATTGTTCAATTCCATTCAAAACAACACATATTTGTTGATAACCCTGATCACCAATTAAATCAATAGTCTCATCAGCACTAGCACCTGGAGGTAAAACCCCGGCCCCTATTCTCAATAAGGGACTGGATCCAAAACTTTTCAAATAAACTAACCAATTCAATCCTTGTTCATTTTGTGGTCTACCAGCATAAATATGGAAATAAACTTGATACTGACTCTTTCCCAATGTAGGTGCAAACGGACTTTCTTCAAAGTGGGCTGTAAACTGCGGAGGATCTGGAGGAGTAGCAAACTCTCCAACTAATGCATCTAAAAATGGTATTCTCTGAGCAACTGAAGCCTTACACACTTCTGCACCAATTTCCGCAAGTCCCTTACCTTTATAAGCCGCAAATACATCATCTGCATAATCATTAACTATAAAGCCTACAACTTCATTCGCTTCTTGTATACTTCCTCCAACACCTTGCGATAGATATTCTCCTCCTCCACCTGTTTGAGCATTAGCTAAATTTAATAATCCAGCTTTAGCATTCAACAATGCAATAGCTTCTCTCCAAATAATTTGACAAATAAATATACTCTTTATCTTATCACATGTACCAACAGAAGTCCCTTGTACTTTAGCAGTTTCTAAACATTGCACATAACTCTCTAAATGACTTCTTATTCCCTTCAATGAAGCTAAAACTCCTGATAAACAAACTGGAACCAGAACACCTTGTTTAATATTAGGTAAGCAAAGTAACAAACTTCCAACTAATCCACTTCCAATAACACCACCAGGACCAACAGCAGTATATTGTCCTCCTAAATTACATCTGCTTCTAGGACAAACAACAGGATCACAAGCATTAAACAAAATCTTACATTTTCCCTCTCCTAAAATATCTTCACATTTTGCTTGAGTTTTATCTATTGCACCTCTATCATTTAAATTGAAATTATTTCCACATAATCTAACTCTTGATTGTCCTCTTAATTGAGCATTTCTTAAAACTCCCAAATCTCTTTCAAATGTTCTATAAGCTATGCTAGCCTGAGCATTCCCGCCAGTTTTAGGATAAACAGCTATTGTTTGATCAACTAACTCATCAGCAGCTAATTGACCATCATTAAAATCAACTACCTGTCCTCTTTTCTGTCTTAATTCTAAAGTTTCACCTTCCTCAAATACAAAATAATATCCATCATCACCATGTCTTTTTTTAATATCATCAAAACCACTTAATGCTGAACTACCAGAATATCTTTGTAAACATTGTTTCGTATCTTCAAATCCATCTGTAGTTATTATCAATCTTTTTTTTCCATCCCCAGCAGTATAAACACTGACTTGTCCTTTTTCACCACCAATTCCAGCTCGTGGTACCATTTGTTTTTTGAAATAATCATATTCATATGCTGTTCCTTTAATATCATAAGCAATAGAAGTTCCTTCAGGCACGTACTTTCTTACTGGCTTACCATCTTCTTTTACTTCATAATAAAATCCACCTTCATCAATACCTTTAATTTGATTTACTCCTTTGTTATCTTTAATCTCAGAATAATATGAAATACTTTTAGGATCATGTTTAAATTCAGCAGTATATTCAGCTTGAACTCCAGAAGTATCTTTATCGTACTTAGGCAATCCAACTAAAAAAGCCTCAATAGTAAACCAAGCACTAACTGCTAAACACACTTTCATCCAAGTACTAACAAAACTCTCTAACTTATCAATAGTCTCAGTTAAGCTCTCAATCATTCTCTTAGTAGAATTTATTTGTTCATCTAATTTATCAACACTCAAATTAATAGCTCTTTTTTCAATTGGAATATGTAAATTAAATAAACTTTCAGCATAACCTCTAGGAGGTCCTAATAATATTGTCACATCAACACTTCTTCCAGAATTAATATCTTCCAATTCTATAGTTCTTCCACAATTAACAGATGTAGTCTGACTATCATATGTTCTAGCACCACCTGGAGATATTTGTTGAGTCCCACCTTCAGCTCCAACAGTTCTTTCAAATCTTTGTTCTAAAATATCCCTATTCAAATATAATGTCTCACTTGTTTTAGAATTACATTTACCATTATTATCTCTATTAATAGATTGTATAACAACACTATCTTCCCTAATATCAGTTAATTTACAATAATGTGCTCCACCATCATTACAAGTTTCTCCACTAGTCCTTATTTCATCTCCTTCCTTATGAGGAATAGAACTACCACCAATTCTCAATATTGCTTCATTTTCTTGTCCTTTTTCAACACTAAACATAGGCAATTCTTTAGTATCAAAATCATTTTTCAAAGTTTCAATTAGTTCTTTAACTTTACCTAAAATTTCCTCTCTATCTCCCATATTTCTAAACTTATTTGCAACATATCTTTGAGGGGCTACATCTCTCCCATCACTCATACCTAAATAACTCGTTATATCTTCAATTTTACCACCTTCTCTATTATTCAATGCATTCCAATTATCTTCTTTAACTAATGCTTCATACCATCCAATTAATTCTTTTTCATCTAAACTCCTCTTATTATCATTATCATAAACTAATAATAATTCAGAACCTCTATCTCTAGAATCAACAGACTGAAATGACTCTTTCAATATCAAAAAACTTTTCCCTTTTAATTCTCTTTCACTAGTTCTTAAAGAAGGAATAAATATATCCTCAACTTTCCAACCTGTAAATCTAACTCTTCTATCCTCACCACTTATCTCTTTCTCAATTTCAATATCATGTCCTTTATTAAACTCATATCTTTTACCATCAATTTCGAATTTAACAGAATTTTCTCTTCCTCCAATTAGCCTATTTACTCTAACTCTTAATTGGTCACCAATAAATCTACTTCCAGGAACTAAACTCACAACACTACTTTCCTGTCCAGGACTAGCACTTAATTCACCAACAAAAACACCATTCTCATCATAAACATCAAATCTAGCCCTAGTCTCACCAACATATTTAGCTCTAACATAGGCTCTATCACCTAAAACTCTTAAATCCTGATCAACAAAACCACCACTAACAAAAATATCACTTCTTCTATCTTCTTCTAATATCTTCCTCTCTTCATTACCAAAAGCAGGAAGGGCACTTCCACCTTCAAATTGAACTCTAGCTTGCAAAGTCAAAGAAATTCTATTCGGAACATCACCTTCCTTAGGAATTCTTTTTAACCAAGTTTCTATATAACCCAAATCCTCTAAAGTATAGACCAAAGGAGGATAATATCTAGGTTTTCCAGCAACATACTGAACATCACCATCAACAACATTAATATCCATCCTACTTATTTTAGGAGCAGTTCCTAAATCTGTCGCAAGCCCACCTCCTAAAAAAGCATAAACAGGAACATTCTGCTCTTCAATCAAATTAGCAGTTAAAACAACAGGTTCATATCTCATAATATTCAAAACTAAATTACTTGTAACAATATCATCCTTAAATTCATCAGTAGTTTCAGGACCTATTATTTCAAAATTAACTCCACCAGAACCAACTTCAGAACTAGCTGTAAAACTCCTTTCATCTCTTGGGTCTACTCCTTGATTTCCTTCATTATTTACAGGAGCAGGTCCTTGAGCAGTAACTATTGGTAAACTAAGTACTAAAAAAATACAAAATATTCCAATCAATTTTTTTCTATTCATTCAAACACCGGTTCTTTACCTTCTTGTTCTAATAATTCAGTTATTTCAGTTATATCTTTAACAACTCCATAATAAGGAGCATAAAATATCACTTTCTTACCAAAATCTTGTTCCCTAACCAAAAATGTAAATTCCTGAGTCCCTGTCATTATCCTATCAACTCTAGTTCCAGGAATTGTAACATCCTGACATCTCTCTTCCTCTATACCAAATAAAGCACCAACAACACCACTAGGAATCTTAGCACAAGTATTAATTGATTTTTCAGGAATTTGCAATCCGCCTATAACAGGGCTAGTCATATAAATTTGAGCAGTATAAACACCAGGAATTAAATCAACAGAATCTTGTTCAGGATATATCACAAACCTACTAAACCTCTTATTTTTCTCTTCTAAACTAATAAATACACTCTCACCTTCTCTAACCTCTCCACTTCCAGCTCTTATAATTCTTACTTCAACAGGAACATTTCTTAATTTTTCTAAAATCAACAAAGCATTTCCAGGCTCATTTGTACTTATCTGACTACTTCCGAAATGATAACCTTCTTTATTACCAATAAACTCACCATTTATACACAAAGGAACCTGACCTTCCCAAACTCCATTACTACTAGTCCCTAAATCACACAAATGATTTATACACTTATATTCTACTTCAACTCCGTCTAAAGCACCAAACACGTCATCTAAAGTATCTACTGAAAACTGAGTTTGTTTCTGACAAAATCTTTGATCATATTCCTCATCAACAACAAAGTATTCATCAGTATTTTCTCTCGCTTCATTCCTATCAATCACAACCATATTAGCAAATTGGAAAGTATAATCATTTTTATTTAAAATAATCAAAATAGGATGTTTAACATTATAAATAAATTCAAATGTACTCAAACAAACAAATGCTTCAGCTAAACCTCTAGCCTCACCTAAATGTTCTGTAACACTCTGTCCTTTCAATAATCCATTTTTCTCAGGATAAACTTCTAACTCAAGGGGCCATAACTCGGAATATAAAAAACTAGCATGTACATCTTTTGCATCAACATTAGCATCAAACTCATAATATGAATTTTTTTCTCTACTTAAAACATAATCCGTCCCTTTAATCTTATAAAACAATATATTATCTCTTAATATTTCCTTAAAGTCCTGGATAACATTATACTTAACCCAAACAGGGGCAACGCAACTATCAACTTCACCAATAAATGGAATTTCATCATAAGCACTCATCATATCCAAAGTTTTTTCTTCAAATACTAAATCATTTTGCTCTTTATCAAACATTTTTTGAGCAATAAGATACAATTCACCTAAT
>JBBSWZ010000045.1:0-1240 GCA_038046025.1 Nanobdellota archaeon
TTATGAAACGAGTTGATTACATTCATAAGAGCCTTTCTTTTAAAAAAAGAAACGTTCGTGAAAGAAAAGAATGATTTTGATAGTGGGACAACTCTTTTAAATTCTGAATTCTTAGAAAAATTGTATGGCGGATGTAGTCTAACGGTTAAGATAGTAGTCTGTGGAGCTACAGAAGGGAGTTCGACACTTATGCGAAAGTCTCCCCTTCCGCCCTTTAATATTGAGAGGTCAAAATGAAAGGTTTTCGAGATTTTTATCCAGAAGAAAAAAGAGTACAGAATTGGATTTTTAGTAAATGGAGGGAGGTAGCTGAGAAGTATGGATATAGTGAAATAGATAGCCCTATATTAGAGGCTATTGAAATTTATAATAAGTCTGGAGATGAAATTCCTGAACAAATCTATAGTTTTAAAGATAAATCTGGAAAAACTTTAGCGATAAGACCTGAGACTACTCCTAGTATAGCTAGAATGATAAGAGCTAAAAAAGATTTGAAATTGCCTGTTAAATGGTATTCTATTTCAAGATGTTTGAGATATGAAAGACCTCAACAAGGTCGCGCGAGAGAATTTTTTCAATTTAATTTAGATTGTATTGGAAGTAAAAATTTAATGACTGATGCTGAAGTTATTGCTTCTAGTGTTGAACTTATGAAAGAATTTGGGTTAAGTAAGAAAGATTTTTTTGTTAGGATTAGCAATAGAAGATTAATGGAAGATTTATTATTAAATCTTGGTATTAGTAAAAAGAATTTAAAAGATGTTTATAGAATATTGGATAAGATTTGTAAATATACTGAGGATGAAATTAAAAAAGATTTGAAAAGTAAAGGTGTTTCTGAAAATGAAATTAATAGTTTGTTTAAGTTATTGAAAGTTAAAGATTTAAGCAAGATTAAAATTGAAAGCTCTGGTTTGCAAGAACTACGTGAATTATTTAAGTTGTTAAAAGATTATAATGTTTTAGGTTATTGTAGATTAGATTTAAGTATTATGAGGGGATTTGATTATTATACTGGAACTGTGTTTGAAGTTTTTGATAAGAAAGGAGAGTTAAGAGCAATTGCTGGCGGTGGAAGATATGATGATTTAGCTGGTATTCCTGGTGTTGGCTATGCAATGGGTGATGTTGTAATTGAGTTATTTTTAAAAGAAAAGAAAAAGATTCCTGAAATAAAAAAAGAAATTGATTACTTTATAGCTCCTGTTAATGAAAAGATGAATAAAAAAGCTATAAAAAT
>JBBSWZ010000045.1:1340-6442 GCA_038046025.1 Nanobdellota archaeon
TAAGATTCCTACTAAGATTGATATTAATATTATTGGTATTAAGTATATTAAAGTTGATTTTAATGGGCTGAATTTGTATATTTTGTGAGTTCCTATTATTAATAAAATTAAGAAGTAAATTTTAGCAAACAATGATACTATTGGAATCCATCCAAATAATAATGATGGTGTTTCTGAATAAGTATATAGTTTATAAGCTGTTTGATAGTCTTTATCAGATTTGAAAATCATAAGCCAAACATATATAATTGCTGCTGCAACAAAAGTAGATAATATTGTTATTGGAATTCCAATTAACAAAGAGGTTGTTATTAGTTGAAAATTAAATTGTGCTGCTTGTGTTGATATATTAAATAAGTTTAGATATAGATTGATTATTTTTTCTTTGAAAATTAAGATTAAAATAAAACTCAGAAATACATTTATTATCGTAAGAACTGAAAAATAGATTATGGAGTGTTTTATTCCTTTTTCTTTTTCTATTTTTAAGAAAAATTCTGATGGTTTTGTTAGGATATTTATTATTTTATCAAAAAATTTCATAGTTGAACTATTTTTTATAGATTTATAAATTTTGTTCTTTCACTTCTGTTATTTCTATTTCTGAAAATGGTTTTTCTTGATTTAAGTTTATTTTATTTTGAGAATCTAAATGTAGTAATGGAATAAAGGTGTAAATTTTATCTTCTTTTTTTTCTGAAGGTAGTAATTGAGTAAATGTGATTTTAGGGTGTTTTTTGAAAAACTCTTTAATTCTTGAATATAGACTTTTTATTAGTGCAGAGATATCCACTTTTTTTGTTGGAAGGTCTATTTCTCGTAAAACGCGTTCATCACGTTTTCTTATCTTTCTTCTTTCATCTACTTCTAATGCCATTTGTAGTGCTTCCATTAGGTCATTTAAGTTTACTTTTCTTTTTCTTGCTTGAGGTGTTTTTATCAATAGTTTAGGTATTTTTTCTTCACCTATAAATTCCGAAGTATCATCTTCATCTGCTAGTAAATCTTCTTCTGGTGGGAATAATAGATTGTCAAATTCCACTAGATTTTCATTTAATAATTTATTAGATTTAATTTTCAGTAGTATAGAGGCTGCTAGAACTACTTTTCCTGAGATAAAGAAGTTATGTTCTTCTAGTTCTTTAATTGTTTCTAAGTATTTTTTTGTTAACATAGAAATATTAATGTCCCAGGGATCCATTTCTTCTGATTTTACTAAGTCATATATAATAGACTGCCAAGTAATTTCATCTTCATTTAATAACATTTCATAGAGCTTATCTTGCATATATTTACGGTTAATTTATATGTTTAAAAAGCTTAGTTTTTGATGATGAATATTACCTATCATGCTGAAAAGAGGATCAAACAAAGGGGTATAACTAAATTAGAGATGCTTGATAAGGTTTTGAAAGGTGAAAATGTTGAGTGGTGGAAAAAGGATTAGTTAATAGTGTTATCATTTTAAAGTAGTCTCTATAGAAAAGTTTATATATGAGTTTTGTATGTCAGATTATATCACCTCTTTTTTCCCAGGGAGCTTGTCTTCGGATTTAGCTCCCCAGGGTTTAATACTTATATATTCTAAATATACCTTATATCAGGAATGTTTATTAATTTGTAAATGGAGAATATATTAATTAGAGAGGATATTATAATAATCAAATACAAAGTAGGATTTTCTAAGATTAATAACTCTCTAGGGGGTAATATATGTTAGCTCATGATGGGGATAGTGTAATTTTATTTTGTGAAAACTGTAAAAAGGAAACTAGATTATTTGTTGGGCCTGAACAAGACAGAGATTATTATTACTGTGCAAATTGTGGTGTTTTGATAGAAGATGAGCTGGCCATAGGAAAAAAACTAGAGGAATATACAAAATTAGCTAGGTTGATTGATATTGGTGAAAAAAATTATACTTATTGATGGAAGAAAAAAGGATATAAACTATGAAGTATTAGATTTAAGTAATGAGAGGTATACAAAAAAGAAGTCATAGGAAAAAGGAACATACTATATTAGTTATAGGAATTTTGCTATTTTTAGCTGTTTTATTGTTTATTGATCCTAGTTATACTGCTTTAACAAGTAAAGATTTAGTTGGTAATGATTTTGTATATTTAATAGATTTAGTTGTGATAGTTGTTGCAGGAATTTTAGTTTATAGATTAATTATTAGAAGTAAATGATTATTTTTTAGAAAATTCAGTATAGTGACATTTCCCACAGAATAGTCTATTTTTATGTTCTGCTAAGAAATAAGATGCTCCGCATTTAGGACAAGTTTTACCTCTTATAAGCTTTCCTTGTGAAACTTTGTACTTGGAATATTTTTTACTTGATACTTTATTTTTTATTTGTCTTTTAGCCATGAACCTTTTTTAGAAAAAAATGATAACGGAAAAATAAGAATAAATCCTTATCAACCTTGTACTTGTTTCTTTTCCTCCTTTGGAGATCCTTTGATATCTTCTTTTTTCTTTATTTTTGGTTCTATCTCATTTAATGAATCTACTGAATTATAGATATATGAAGAAATATGTGCTTTGGTTGTTCCGTATATCTGTTTTATTTTTTTTATTTTGATTAAGTTTTCTTTTGCTTTTGATAAAGATGCAATTTCTTTAGTTAATTCTGATTTTTTTGGTGTTGGGCCATCAAAAAGTACATCTATTTCAATTTCCTTTCTATCTAATAGTTTATTCTCTTTTTCATTGGTTATTTTTAAGTTTAGCATGTTTCAACCTTATTGCTATATATATCATTTGCAAGTTCTAGTAGAGTATAATCTCTATCTCCCCTAACTTTAAAGTATTGTAAATTTAAAAAAGATCTGTCCAGACCATGTTGAGTATGCATATAGTGAGCTAATTCTGCCAGCTCTGTATTTCCTAAGTCCAATAATTCACCATCAGATCCAGGGTATTTACCAAATAGTTTTGTATCTTGATGAAGTAATCTTCTTGCTTCGTCTTTTTCTAATTGCAAGTTCCAGGTTAAATGTCTTATTAATCCTTCTAAAATTGTGTTTGGTGATTCTTCAATTTCTTGTTCATTTTGTGTTGCTATCATTTTATCTTACTTTAATTGCATATTCTCCTTTTGTATTTATACCTATTTTTTTAGCAATTTCTGATTTGTTTGAATCTAGTATAATAAGCTTTCCTTTCCAATTATCAGAAAATTCTGATCCTTGACAAATAGGGCACTTGCTACCTGTAACAAAAATCTTACATTTTTTACATACTTTTCTTGTTGCCATTGATTATTTAGAAAAAACGTGGAAAAATAAGGATAGATCCTTATCAACCTTACGCTATTTCTTTTTATCCTCCTTAGAGGTTTCTTTTTTTTGATTTTTTAAATCTTCTTCTATATGTTTTAAAGGACCCAGCCATGGTTGTCTCATAGTGAGCCCAATTTTTGGATTCATTAGTTCTTTGTATGATAATGCAATGATACGCGCTCTACATTTATCTCCCGCCTTTAAGACTTTTTTTGTTTCTTTTCCAGTTAAAACTCCAGCTTTACTAAAGGAAACAAAATCATCCATTGTTTGGGAAATATGAATCATTCCATCTGTTGGACCTATATTAATAAAGGCTCCAAATTCTGCAATTTCTGATATTAATCCTTGGACCACTTCTTGCATTTCTGGTTTGAATGTTATTAATTTGAATGATGTATCATAATACGCTGCTCCATCACCTGGTATTAAAACTCCATCTTTTATAGACATTACTTCTGAGACACATACTGATATACCTAATTCTTTTGATACAAAATTTGAGAATTGTTCTTTTAAAGATTCCAGGATTGAACTTTTAACATCTTTTTTAAAATTAGGTGGTGGAACACGAACATGAGATTTAACTTCTACTTCGTAAAACATTTTTTTACAGCCTCATTTCAAAATAAGATATTTTTGTTGTCTAATTGTAATGACTGCTATTTTACCCTTTTTAAGCTTTTCTTTTAGTTCTTTATCTTGGGTAGCAACTACTAGTGATTTATCCTTTTTAACTATATTTAGAATTAAATTGTCTACATTTGTGTTTTTAGTTGTTTTTATTTTATTGAATTTTTCTATTAGCTCTTTAGCTAGCTTTTCTTGTTTTTTGTTTTTTAATTCATCTAGTGTTTTATCTAGATAAGATATTTTGAAATTGGAATCTAGTAGTTCTTTTAGTTGTCCATTTATATCAATTTTACACTTAATGGAAGATAAGATAAAATCTGTATCCAGTATTATGTTTTTCATAGTCTAAATTATTAGTTAGTTTAATATAAAAGTTCTGTTTTTTAAATACTATGGAGAAAAGTGGTGCGAGCGATTTAGTTAATGTTGTGGTATTAGTCCTGATTACTGTTATATTGTATGCTGGTTTCTTTTTTGATGTTGATAATAATTTAGAAAAAGGATTTGCTAGTGAAAAAATTCAATTGTTAGCTGGAGAAATATGTGATAGTGTAATTGGTAGTGAATGTATAATCAATCAAGCTCATAATGTTAACGGTGCTAATTTTGATTATGTCGCAGCTGGTTATGTTAAATTAACTTTTCAAAGTGGAGGTAGTTTTACTACAACAGGCGGAAGTAGTTTTAGATTGATAGCTACAAATATCGAAATTAGGAATGGAGGGAGTATTAATGGAAATGTTGATATTACTGCTTCTAATTTGGATATACAAATTGGTGGTAAAATAGATGTAAGTAGAAAAGGATCTGCTGGTGGTCCTGGTCAAAGTACTGGTTTCGGTGGGGCAGGTTATGGTAGTAAAGGAGGAGGTATTGGTGGAGGTCCTGCTTATGTAAGTGCAAGTCCTAGTTTAACTCAACCAATTGATTTTGGTAGTAGTGCTGCTGGGTCTGATGGTGGTGTTGGTGGAGGAAAAGTTAAGATTACTTTAACAGGAATTTTAACTTTAAATGGAAACATTTTAGCAAATGGCGGAAATGGTAAAGTAACTGGTGGACAAGGAGGGGGAGGCGGAGGAAGTGGAGGAAGCGTATTTATTAATGTTGATACAATAGATTGTACTAGTCCATGCAGTAGTTTTATTAGTGCCAATGGTGGAAATGGTGTTAGTCCAAATCC
>JBBSWZ010000046.1:0-7087 GCA_038046025.1 Nanobdellota archaeon
CTTTTAAAGTTTCTTTATAATTTAGTTTATTTTTATCAAAGATAAGATGCATTCCATAAACCTTGAAAACATCAAAACCATCTTTTTTCAAAACTTTTAGAGCTTGCCCATATGTTAATACTTTAACTTCATGCCCTTTCTTTTGCAAATAGGGTATTATTTCTCTTGCTCTAGAACTATGACCAAATCCTTCTCCAGCAAGCCCATATAATATTTTCATTATTAAACCTCTTTTTAATTGGACCAGCTGGGATTTGAACCCAGATTTCTACCATTATGGATTTAATGCCATGGTAAGGTACTGAACCGAGTTATACGACTGGCCCTTGTATTAAAAGGAGAAAATCTAAATTATTTCATCTTTTTTCTCTCGAAAACCATTCTTTATTTAACTAATTTTCCAGCTTTTTCGAATTTTATTTTATTATTTAATAGTTCTTTAATTATTTCATTCAAATTTTTTATTTTAACCCTAATCTGTCGAGTGGAGTCACGATCTCTGATAGTCACATCATTCTTCTTCAAAGAATCAAAATCAATAGTCACACAATACGGAGTTCCAACTTCATCTTGTCTAAAATATCTTCTTCCAATACTCCCACTTTCATCATAAAAACAAGTAAATTCATTTTTTAATAAATCAAAAACATCTTTAGACTTTTTAATCAATTCTTTCTTATTACTCAACAAAGGAAATATACCAACATTAAAAGGTGCAAGTTTAGGATGCAATTTTAAAACAACATTATCTCTTTTTTTATCATATTCATATGCATCAAATAAAAACACTAAAAAAGTTCTATCAACACCCAGGGAAGGTTCAGAAATCACATAAGGAACAATTTTCTTCTTTTTCTCCTCATCAAACAAACTTAAATCTTTTTTAGAATGTTTAATATGTTGATCTAAATCAAAGCTTCCTCTATCCGCTATGCCCTCTAATTCTTTAAACCCAAAGGGGAAATTATATTCTAAATCCCAAGTATCAGTGCTATAGTGAGAAAGCTCATCTTTCAAATGCTGTCTTATTCTAAAATTATCAGATTTAGCCCCTAAAGAAACAAACCATTTATGTTCCAAAGCCAACCAATAGGCATGCCACGGATTTCTAATAATTTTCTTCTTTAAAGCTTCATTAATCCCCATTTTCCTAGCTTTAGTATTTTTTTTCTGCATTTCTTCAGAATAAACAATTATTTGATGATTTAAAACATCTTTAATAAAATCACATTCCTCTCTTTTATCAGGATGAACAAAATACTCTATTTCCATCTGCTCAAACTCTCTACATCTAAATAAAAAATTCCTTGGACTTATCTCATTTCTAAATGATCTTCCTATCTGAGCAATACCAAAGGGTAACCTCAATCTAGCATTTTCATGAGTCAATTTAAAATTTGTAAAAATCAACTGTGCAGTCTCAGGTCTTAAATAAGTCTTAGATTCATCATTTTTTATAGGACCTATAAAAGTTTCAAACATTAAATTAAATGAACTTGCATTGTCTTTCAAAGGCTTACTACAAACACCACACTTTAATTTATGTTCCTTTATCAAAGAATTAATCTTTTTATCAGAAAAACCATCAGCCCTTATCTTTAAATTATCCTCAATTAATTGATCCCCCCTATATCTCTCATGACAATTTCCACATTCAACCATGATATCAGCAAAAGAATCAACATGACCTGAAGCTTTCCAAACCTTTGGGCTTGAAATCACAGCACCATCTATCCCAACTATATCAGCTCTACTCTGAACGTGATATCTCCACCACTCTTTCTTAATATTATTCTTTAACTCCACACCTAAAGGCCCATAATCAAAAAATCCAGCTATACCACCATAAATCTCAGAATTTGGATAAATAAAACCCCTTCTCTTGCAAAAACTAGCCATATCTTCTATGGAAATCATAATTTAACTGGTAAATCACTCATATTTATAATATTTTTGCCTTCTATTCTAGGACAGGCGGTATTAATCCACAGATCAATATCTGGAAAATTCTCTAATTCATCTAAATCCAAATCATTGCAAATAAATACAAAACTATCCTTTTCCAATTTCTCTTGTAACTTCAAAGCCCTAAAAAACAGATTTTGTCCTGGCTTTGTAGAAACTATAATCCCCAATTTCTTAGCGGAATAATATTTCAATATTTTCCCCTTCAATTGTTTCTCTAATCTATCAATATATTCTTCTGAAATCTTAGAAAATTTGCTAGTTATAGGATTAGCAATATAAATCGGTTTACCTAATTTTGCTAAAGTTAAAGGATGAAAGTCTCCACTCCCAATAAATAAAAATGCATCAACTTTATCTTTTATTGGTAAAACATTGTTAATATTACAACCTAAAATAGCACCACCATAAACAAATCTTTTATCATTCAATTTTTTAACTTCTTGATCAAACTGCACAGTACTAATCAAACCAATTTTTTTCTCCTTAATCTTCAATTTTTTTAAAACAGGTTTTATATCTATTTCAGTTCTTGCATGGATAAATATTCTTTTCATTTTTTTAATCTTTCAATTTTAGCTTTCTCAGAGATTATTGCAGAATTACCAAAAGGATCTTCAATAATTATTTTAATTTTAATATCCCCCATCTTTATTTTCCAAATTTTTTTCAACAAATTTTTAGCAGTCTTCTTAACAGAATCATCTTCAGTAGTATCTCTTTGCTCTTCAATTATATCTTTAAATTTTTCTAAAACTCCTTCTATATTAGAAATAAAACCAATTGAATTAGGTCCAGCTTCCATACTCATTCTTAACTGTGGTATTTTTACATTCCCAGTTGAACTCTTTACAACCCTAATATTCATATCTTTCTCAGAATCAATTTCAATAGTATACCTAGCAGGTTCTTTCTCTTCTTCAGATTCAACATCAGAAATATTATACTTACAACTACTACAATACATTGAAAAGATATAACATTTACCAAAATATGGTACTTCCTGTAAATCTTCAGTTAATGTCAATGTCTTATTACCACATGCAGGACAAGGTTGTTTTTCTAATCTATCCATAACTTAGAATCTAAAAATTAAATTTAAAAAGGTTTCTTTTACTCTTTAACTTCAGCAGTCTCAGTAGTCCTATAAACATGGGCAAAACTAGGAGTCACAACAATCCAATCTTCCCCAAAACCAGCAATATCTCCTTCAATAGCATCACAAGTCTTTTTCAATTTATTGATAGCTCTCTTCAACTCAACTATATCTCTATCTTTCAAAGGTTTAATATTAATTAAAGCAACAGTATACCCTTCCCTTATAGCATCCAAAGCATCCTTAACATCAGCAAAATCACTTATAACAAATGGTCTAATAATAATTTTAGATTTTCTGCCAATATCTTTCTTAGTATCAATTTCAACATAATCATCAGCAAATTCCTCAGAATAATCTATATCAGAAATCCCAAGAACTTTATTTTTAATCCTTGAAAATGTACCCATTTTTAAGTCCTCACAACTATTTTAAATCATATATCTCTAACCTCTATATAAACATTTCTATTCTATTTGCACTCTAATACAGAAACAATATTCCAAATCTGAGTCCTTATATAAGCAGGTAAGTTAGGATCATTATCCACATCACTTAGCTCTTCTAGAGCCTTATCTATCTTAATATCTAGTTGTTTTCCATTATCTTCTAAAGCAATCATAGCATTTTTCACTCTAAATTTAACATTTTTTGGTACAGAAACATCACTCTCAATCTGACTCAATCCTTCAATAACTCCTAAGACCATTTCTTCACTCATCTTTTATTCATTTTCTCCAATATTTCTTTTTGTATTTCCTGGATGCTTTCCCTAAACTTCTCTTCTTGTTTTTCAACCTTGGAAATTTTTAGATTTAACATTTCTTTTTTAGAATTTAAATCTTTCTCTACTTCATTTTTCTCAGTATTTATCATAACTTGCCCAACTATTTTATAAACCTCTTTAACATTCTTCTTTAATTCTTCCAAGGCATTTTCAACTTCTACCAGATACATTTGACTATTTTGTTTCTGGACCATTAATTGTTGCAAGTTTTGCTCAATCATTTGTAATTCAGAAATTTTTTGTTCAGTATTCTTATCCATTTTAGACAGCTTTTACTTTAGTTGTTATACTTCTTGGTTTATATACAATTTTAGATCCACAATAAGGGCATCTAATCCTTCTTTTAACATATTCATCTTTAATTTTTTTCCCACAATCAAAACATTTATAGTTAACCATTTTAATTTTCACCTATTTTAAACTTCATAAGCTTTTCCTGTGAATTTTGAGCCACATTTTCTACATAAAAATATCCCTACTGCCAATCTTTTAGCTGTCATCTTACCACAATAAGGACATTTCTGTTTCTGTCTTTGTCTTTTCTCAACTTCAGCTACTTTGGCTCTTACAGATCTTCCATATCTAACTCCAAATCTCCCAGCACTTCCAACTTTTCTAGTAGCCATTTTTAATAAAGAATTTTAATATATTGAGTTTTTAAATCTTTTGAAATAAAATGGGGCTGCCAGGATTTGAACCTGGGTCTCAAGGTATATTGCCTAAGAGGTCCCAAACCTCGGATACTAACCAACCTATACTACAGCTTTACGCTAAGAGTCCCGTACTGAGTTAAGTACAACCCCATAAACTAAAATTATTAAATATCATTAATAAACCTTACTGTTAAAAAAAGTTGCATAATACAATAAGAAAAAACAAAGTTTTGAGTCTGGAGATCAGATAGAAGTAACTACTAAAGACGGGATAATAAGTGGTACCTTTTTATCCTCTAAAAATGGGAAAATTTTAGTGGACTGATAGATTTTTAAATATGTTTCACAACCAAATTTTATGAAAATATTCATTTGCTGTAGCAAACACTTTTACCACCAAGTGAAAGAAATCAAGAAAAAACTTGAAGAAAAAGGCCACACCATTACTCTTCCGAACAGTTTTGACGAACCCTTTGCAGAAGATAGAATTAGAAATATTAGTAAGGAAGAGCACCATACATGGAAGGAAGAAATGTTGAGACTTCAAGAACAAAAAGTCTCGGAAAATGATGCTCTTCTTGTTTTGAATTTTGATAAAGGAGGTCTAAAAAATTATATAGGCGGGGCAACATTTCTTGAAATGTTTAAGGCGTGGGAATTAAAGAAGAAAATATTCTTATATAATCCAATCCCAGAAAATATTCTTACTGATGAGCTTCACGCTTTTAATCCTAAAATAATTCACGGTAATCTTGAAGAAATCAGTTAAAATTATCTTTGAACCTTCCTAGTAATTTGATAAAATAAGCTGTTCAGGAGATATGAGTAAATTACGATCAAATAAGAACTATCAAAATAAGAGAAAGCAAATATGGAAAGCGTTAATGATTTTTATGAAGGTGCAAGAGAAATAATTGATAGTTTTGAAAGGTTCTTGCAGGAAAATGAATTGATTAGAAGAGTCCAAGCAGACCATATCTGCTATAAGTGTAGAAATAGCGAATCTTTTATAGCTATAAGGTCTCTGTTTGAATCCCCACATGAGAGCGATGCAGCAGGAAGTAGAATAAATCAGTCATACATCTCTAAAAGGAGAATTGCATTAATAACACTTAATAAACTAATAGAAACGTCTGTTGGAAATATAGGTTTACTTGAACTTTCCGACCAAAGACCAGATGGGAGCCAGGAAGAAGGTTTTGACCATATTGAAATTTATGCAAAAAGAGGCACATATGATGAGCTTGTTGATTACTTAAGCGGAAGAGGTTTAGAAATTAAAAAAATTGAAAGACCCCATCATACAACCCATGATATCCCTATCTCTGGGGGATTTTTAGTTCGACTAACAAGAGAAAGTTTATACGATAAGGTTGGCAGAGAAGTTTCCGAAGAAAAACCAAACCAGTTAAATCCTAACTTCAATTTACCATCAGAGCATTGAATTACATTGTACGACAGAAACACCACACAATTTTATAATACAACCCCATTCAGCTTATATTAGTTCTCCTTAATAAATTAGCATTTGTTACAACAGTTATAGAAGACAGAGCCATTGCTATCTCAGCCACAACAGGATGTAAAACACCTGCCACTGCCAATGGGATGGCTATAACATTATATGCAAATGCCCAGAATAGATTTTGTTTTATTTTTCTAAATGTAGCTTTTGATAGACTAATCGCCTGAACCACTCCTATCAAAGATCCTTTTGCCAATACAATATCACCAGCTTCAATTGCAATATCTGTTCCTGTTCCTATAGCGATTCCTACATTTGACTGTTTCAATGCAGGAGCATCATTTATACCATCACCAATAAATGCAACCATACCATAATTCTGTAGTTCCTCAACCTTTTTAGCCTTATCCTCTGGAAGAACATTTGCAATAACATCCACAATTCCAACCTGTTTTGCTATTGCCCTGGCTGTTCTTTCATTATCTCCAGTAATCATAACAGTCTTATAGCCTTCTTCATTTAATCTTGCAATTGCTTCCGCTGAATCATCTTTTAAAGAATCAGCAACAGCAATTACTCCAAGAACCTTCTTATTGTTAACAACAATCATAGTAGTCTTTCCTTCACTCTCAAACCTTTCAATAATTCTATGTAGCTTTTCCAAAGAAATTTTTCTTTCATTCATTAAGGTTTGATTACCTATGATAATAGTATTTCTCCCAATTTTCCCTTCCACTCCTCTACCTCTTAAAGCCTTAAATCCTGTTATTTCCCTGTAGGTTTTCAAATCAGCTTTATTCACAATTGCTTTAGCAATTGGATGCTCAGAAAGTTTCTCCAAACTTGCAGATAAATTCAATAACTCTTTTTCAGAAATGTTTTCAATTACCTCTACATCAGTTACTTCAGGTTTCCCTTTTGTTATTGTGCCTGTTTTATCAAAAACAACAGTTTTCACTTCTTTCATAGTTTGAATTGCTTCTCCTTTCCTGATTAAAATTCCTCTTCTCGCTCCCATTCCGGAGCTTACCATTAATGCAGTCGGAGTTGCCAATCCTAAAGCACATGGACAAGCAATAACTAATACAGCTACACCTACCCCAATAGATCTACTTAAATTT
>JBBSWZ010000047.1:0-2137 GCA_038046025.1 Nanobdellota archaeon
TAGATCTATTAGAAATCAAATACCCAGAATATATCCAAGGTAGAAGCATATTTGATATTATAGTGGATGATGGAACAATCTATGTATATTCAGAAGGAATTTACCAAAATATTAATGAAGGTTATGAAGAGAAAGCGGTATTAGATAGTAATTATAACAAGTTAATTCTAAATTTTACAGCAAGAACACATATTGAACCAGTAAAACTAGTACCCATAGAAGAAGATAAAGAAAATCATTTAAATACCATTAATAATTGGCAAAGCCACATAGTGGAATTAAAGATTAATAATGAATTTTTCAATCTTGGAGAGTTAGATAATATGCAAGAAGACCAACTAACCATAACGGATTTATTAAACACACATTTTAATATACTTAAATCTAATCTTGAACTTAAATATATATTATATAATAGCTCACTAACGAATAGAAAAGAAAAATATTTTGAGATTGATAAAGAAGTAGAAGAAAAATTAAAGGCTCTTGGATATTTATAATAATAAATAAAATTGAGACCAAATGAAATCTAAAAAAGAAAAAAAACAAGAAAAAAAAGAAGCACTTTCAGAAGAGGAAGAGGAAGCATTAAAAGAAAGACTAAGAAGCTTAGGTTATATTGATTAAAAATTTAGGTTATGTAAAATGAAAAAACTATTTGTTATTGGCTTAGATTGTGTGCCACCCAATCTTCTCTTTAATAAGTTTATAGAAGACCTTCCAAATATAAAATCATTAATTCAAAAAAGTACAATAGCCAAATTGAAATCGTGTACGCCTCCAATAACGATCCCAGCTTGGTCATGTATGACCTCATCCAAATCTCCAGGATCATTAGGAGTTTATGGTTTTAGACATAGAAAAAACAACTCATATGATGGAATAAGAATTTCAACTTCACAAGACATCAAACATGACAGAGTATGGGACATCCTTTCTAGAAAAAATAAAAAAGTTATTGTAATAGGAGTACCCCAGACTTATCCACCAAAAAAAGTTAACGGCTATTTAGTTTCAGGATTTTTAACACCAAGTTTAGAATCAGAATATACATATCCTCCAGAATTTAAGCAGGAAATAAAAGAAATAGTAGGAGAGTATGAATTTGATGCAACAGAATATAGGACTGATAAGAAAGATGAGTTATTAAAAAAAATCTATGATATAACAAAAAAAAGGTTTAAACTAATTAAACATCTGATAAAAAACAAGGAGTGGGATTTCTTTATGTTTGTTGAAATAGCCACAGACAGGTTACATCACGGATTCTGGAAATTCTTTGATAAAACACATAGAAAATATGAACCAAATAACAAATATGAAAGTGAAATTTTAAAATATTACAAATACCTAGACACAGAAATAGGAGAATTAATTAAACTATTAGACAAAGATACAAAAATAATGCTTGTTTCAGATCATGGAGTAAAATCAATGGAAGGATGTATTAACATAAATGATTTGTTAATAAACTTAGGATATTTAAAATTAAAAGAAAAACCAAAAGGAGCAGTAAAATTTCATGAAGCGAATATTGACTGGTCAAAAACAAAGGCATGGGGGTGGGGTGGTTATTATGCAAGAATTTTCCTAAATGTTAAAGGTAGAGAACCACAAGGAATAATCAAGAAAGGAGATTATGAAGCAGAAAGAGAAAAACTAAAGAATTTATTGCAGCAAGTAAAGGATGACAGGAATAAAGAAATAAAAAACTTAATCTTTAAACCAGAAGAGATATATAAAGAACCTAAAGGGGATTTACCAGATCTACTAGCTTTTTTTGGGGATTTAGCATGGCGTTCAAATGCAACAATAGGAAATAATAGTATATACTCTTTAGAAAATGACACAGGTCCAGATGATGCAGTACATGATTGGAACGGTGTTTTTATAATGTATGATCCAAAAAACTCAATTTACAAAGAAATAGATGAAATTGACATAAAAGATATAGCACCAACAATTTTAAGTATATTAGGTGAAGAAATTCCACAAGATATGGAAGGAAAGGTAATAGAATGAACAAGGGGACCTTATTTAGGATATTAATAGTAATTTTAGGTATTCTAATAATCATTTTCTTTTTCACATCAACTAAACAAGATAAACCAAACATTATTATTATTACATCAGACTC
>JBBSWZ010000048.1:0-21617 GCA_038046025.1 Nanobdellota archaeon
TCAATATCCTTCCAACTTTATAACTCTTTCAATCTCCTTATTAGAAATACTGCAACCTCTTAATTTAACACCCCATAATAATCCATCTAACAATTCTCTTTTACTACCATCAGCATACTTATCCATTAATCCAAGTTCAAAAGCAATAACACATAATTCACTACTTCTAATAATTTTAACATCTCCTATCAGTTTCTGAAATTGTCTTAAGTTACTCCTGTCAATAGTAACATTTTTATACAATTTTTTTGTCAATAATTTCCTCAATTGCAATGGTTCTTCAATTAACATCCTCAAAGTTCTTTCATCCACAACTAAACCATCAGCATGCATTTTTTTAAGAAAGGCCAAACTTTCAATTTCACCTCTCTGTATTATCCTCAAATCTTCTTTATCTGCTCTAAAAATAGAATTAGCTAATCTCAATAATCTATTAGTTTCAACATCTGCATTATCATCAATTAACTTCAAAGAACCACTATCCAAAAACTCCTTAATATACATAGCCTCAAATTTGAACCTCTTAGAATTCAAAGGCTTATCAATTAACTCATTTTGAACCTCTCTTGTTATATAGAAATTTCCATTATATCTCTTACTTAATGGTCTTAAAATCCATCCACAATTATTCATAACTAGACTAATTATAGGACCACTATCAAATATTAATGCTTTTCCCGAGTTCCTTTCCGCCAACGCTTTTCTAAAGGGTTGTCTCATTTAAACAAACCCCTCGTAAAATTAATCCTATCTTTAACATCCTTAGTAATCCCAAAACTAACATCAGATATCCTTGTTTTACCTAAATACTCCATAATCTCAAACTCACTTAATCCTAATATATTAGCTACTCTACCAACAGAAATACCATGCTCATGTAACCTAGAAGCTCTATGTATCTTCGCTTCTTGAAAAACATCTATTATATGACTTCTTAACTTAGGATCTAGTTTATATATAGTATCAAATAAATCATGAACTATTTTCTCATATTTCTCTACATTATTATTCTCTAAAGCTTTTATAGCTCTTGGAAAAAAAGTCAAAATACACTTATTACAAAAATTCCAACCTTTAAACTCCCTATAATTAGTTCTCTCATATATCTTACTTAAACTATATAGAATTATCCCGATAGTTATACTATAATCATCTTGATATATACTAGCATCATGTATTGTATGATTACTTAAATTCCTTAAACTTGCTATATCTTCCTCTTTAATAGCCTTCAAACCCTTATTTAAAACATTCAGAATATCCTTCCTAACTTGTTCTTCCATTTCCACCCTCTTTTATACTAGAAAACCAAAATAAATATATAAAACTATCTACTTAATACAAACATGGAATTTCTTTTCCCACATGAAGAACCTAGAAAAATACAATCTGCCTTAATTCAACAAATTTATGCTTGCCTAGAAAACAAACAAAATTTACTAGCTCATGCTCCAACAGGGATCGGAAAAACAGCATCATTTTTAGCTCCAGCATTAACATACGCATTAAAAAACAATAAAACTTTATTTTTCTTAACTCCAAGACATTCCCAACATAATATAGTAATAGAAACAGCAAAATTAATACAAAAAAGATACAATAAAGATTTCAAAGTAGTAGATTTCATTGGAAAAAAACATATGTGCTTGCAACCTGGAGTAGAAACTCTATCAAACGGAGAATTCTATGAATACTGCAGAGATTTGAGAAAAAAAGATAATTGTGAATTCTTCCTAAATTTAAAAGATAAAACAAGAAGAGAATTTTGCTTATCAAAAGTAAAACCAGCACTACATGTAGAAGAATTAGTACAACTAGCATCAGAACACAAACTCTGTCCATACGAAATAGCAGCCTTGGTAGGAAAAGAGGCAAAAGTAATAATCGCTGATTACTTCCATATTTTATCTCCTACAATTAGAGAATCACTATTTAACAGAATCCAAAAAGATTTATCCAACTGTATTATTTATTTCGATGAGGCTCATAATGTTCCAGATAGATGTCGTGACTTACTAACAAATAACCTATCCTCGATAACAGTTGACTTCGCATTAAAAGAAAATAAAATATTTAAATTTGATTTTGAAGATGAACTATTAAACATCCAAAATAATTTATCTCAACTATCCAAAAAAATACCAATTGAAAAACAAGAGGCATTAATAAAAAAACAAGATTTCAATATTAATCAAGACATAATAGAAGATTTAAAATGGGCTGCGGATGAAGTTAGAGACAAACAAAAAAGATCTTCTCTAGGTTCTGTAGCAAATTTCATAGAAAAATGGCTTGGTCAAGATGAATCTTTCACAAGAATAATAGAAAACGGATTTACAAAAATTGGAAGAGCGCTCATTAATATATCCTACAGATGTCTAGATCCATCATTATTAGTCTCACAACTAAATGCACATTCTCTAATTTTCATGTCAGGAACTTTATCACCATCACAAATGTACTTGGATATTCTAGGCTTAGATAAAAATAACACCGTAACAACAGAATTTACTAATCCATTCCCTAAAAAAAACAGATTAAACTTAATAGTTCCAACAGTCACAACTAAGTTCACAAAAAGAAATGAAGCTATGTATAAGAAAATTTCAAAATTTTGTTCAGAAATATCTAATTCAATACCTGGAAATATAGCAATATTTTTTCCATCATATGATTTACTAAACAAAGTCAATTTATTTTACGCAGCAGAATCAAATAAAACAATCTTTGTTGAAAGACCGGGACTAACAAAACAAGAACGTCAAGAAATCATTGATAAATTCAAATCATACCAAGAAATAGGAGCAGTTTTACTAGGAGCAGCATCAGGTTCTTTTGGGGAGGGTATAGATTTACCAGGAGATTTTCTAAAAGGAGTTATTATAGTTGGTTTACCATTAGCAAAACCAAATCTAGAAACTCAAGAACTAATTAATTATTATGACAAATTATTTGCTAAAGGCTGGGATTATGCTTACGTTTATCCAGCTATTATAAAATCTTTACAAAATGCTGGTCGCTGCATAAGATCTGAAACAGATAAAGGCTGCGTAGTTTTTCTAGACGAAAGATATTCATGGCAAAACTACAAAAAATGCTTCTCACATGATTCAAACTTTGAAACAACTAAAATACCTTCACAAAGAATAAAAGAATTTTTTGATAATGAATGAAAAGTTAAACTAGTTAGAGTAACCTTCTTTTATCCTAAAGGCTAAATGAGGCCAGCCTTCTTCAGATAATCTTCCACCAAGACCAACAAATTTTTGATAGCCTTCAAATTCTTCATTTGTAGCAACATCTAAATCAACTTTATCTCCTTTAGAAAAAAGTGTATTCAATGCTTCAGGTTGATTTCCTGAAACATTAGAAGTATAGAGTACTACTATCTTTCTTTGTTCTGGAGTTTTTATAGCAACTTGGTATTCACTAGATAGAAGATTAGAAATAAAATTTTCAGCTTCAACAAATCCTGTAATAGTTTTGAAATTTTCTAATTTGGCTCTTGCAGAGTATTCTGCATTCCATTTATTCCATCCAACATACCCAGATAATGAAATTAATGTAACTAAACTAAGTCCCCTCAAGACAGATCTTAATTTTCTCATAACTTGTATGATGAATTATAATTTATATAATTTTCCTTTTACAGTTATCACTGTAAAGAACTTAATATCCCTAATCCAAAGGACCTTTCTCTCCTTTTTTATTAACAATTTCTCCCTTTTTTTCAAATTCTAAATCTTTAGCCTTAAAAGTACTAGGAACATCAATAAAATATTTACCATCTTCCAATTTATAAACTAAGGGTCTACCTCTAAATAAATCAACTAAATCAAGTTCAAACTTTCCAGGTTTTAAAATCTTAATATTTTCTAAATTCAAAACAATAGGATTATCTTCCTCAAATTCACTGCCAATAATATCAATAGCATCTTTTTCCATCTCTTCAACTTCTTGTCTAGTTAAATTACTAGCCATTTCCTCAGCTTGTTTTATAGAATCTTTTTTAACATAAAAGAAAAATCTTCCTTTACATTTGCTACAACCTTGAAGAATCTCTCTACTTCCATCTTCATAAAAAGTATTACATCTCACACATTGATGTGACATATTTTAAACTTTTATTTTAGAATTTATAAATATTGTGTAGTTTTTAACCTATGTTTAAGTAAAAAACATTAATAAACATAAATTTCCTAATATTACTATGAAAAGAGGTATTTCCTTATTTTTAATATATCTAATATTAACAATAACATTTAGTTCTAGTATTGTAACTTCTCAAGATCCTACTAGAGCAAGAACAATATTAGATAAGTGTACAGTAGATGCAAGATCTAATACAGATACTATACAAGTAACATTAAGAGCAACTCAATCTGGAGATGTTATAATACATCTTTATGATCCAACTATATTCCCAGAAATAGGTGATTTAGAAAGAATTAGCATAACTAAAATAAAAGGGAATAATATTTACAATTTTAGTTATCAAAACAAAGAATACGCAACAGACCATATAATACTTCAAGATATATGTTTTATTGATGAAAAAGATACTATAGAACAAAGAGCATCATCCACACAAGCAATTACCTTAGATGGTCCATGCTATACTGAACCACCATTATCTCCAAATATAATTTTATGCCGCTGTGTGGATCAAAATGAGGGCAGGCAATATGAATTAACTGCTTTTACTAATCCACCTAATTATGATAGTTGGATATTACCGCCTGGTGAAACTTGTCCAGATACACACTCTTGGCAAATAACTTTACCTACAACTACAGATATGCCAGACACAGAAGATCACCCAATAATTGCTGAAGAAACAGAAGAAGAATTAGATGAATGTAAAGGATTAACAAAGGCAGAATGTGAAAATAACCAGAGATGTTCTTGGACAAGCCATGGTACTCCTCCTTCTTGTTCTGATAACCCAATAGAAAGTACTTTAGCTACAGGATTTAATTTTATAGCTAATTTATTCACAAATTTCTTAATTTTTGTTGCAAAAACCTTTGCCTTTTTAGTTAATGGCATTGCAGGAATATTTTCTAATTTCCGATTAAGTGATCCTGAATTTGTTTCTTTAACTCCAGATTGTTCTGAAGAAAGGATTTGGAACTTTGGTGAATGCAATCAAGTAAATTTTGCAAATAACGTTAACACTCTAGTACAAGAATATATAGATTCACACCCACAACATTGCAATTTAGTATCAGATCAAATTCAAAAAATATCTACAAATCTCCAACTACAAGAAGAATCAAGAATTTCTATTGGAACCATTAGTTCTTTAGCTAAAGGAAAAAATAAAGTTTGGTTAATAGGTGGTCCAAGAGGCAGAGTATGGTCAGATTTAGAACTCTTTGTAGTAAAGGATAAAGACGGAAACACTAGATTGGAAACAGATATGACTGTTAAATTATGGTTACATAAAGATGTTTGGAAAAACGAAGGAAGATATAATGACCTAGTAGAATATAATCCAGAAGTAGATGAATTTGACCCTAAAAAATTTTACCCACCAAAAGAGCATAAAAATTCATTTGCATTGATAGTCAAAACACAAATTAAAAACAATAAAATTTATCTAGAAACAAAATGGTGGGATCAAGAAAAAGCACCAGAAGAATCATCAGATTTAGTATCTCCAGATAATTTGCCCTCTAATCAAATATATAAACCTGATCCAAAAGAATTAACTCCAGAAAAAGCAGACTTTCAAATAAAAAATAAACTAATACCAACAGTTATTGCAATATATGTAAAAGCAAATCTTGGAATTTTATTGGGTGTTTTATTCAAAACAGAAAAAAGAGAGATAACCCATAATGATTTAGTTAGAAGAATAAATAGCGATCGTGGAAATAAGATACTTGAAGAATTAAATGGAGATAATTTAGATGATGATAATCCAGAAAAATACAAAAAATGGCAAGATTTTATTAATGAATATATAGTCCCATCAATAGATAACGAAGTAAAAAAATGTTCTAATTAACAGATCTACTTAGCCTTCTTATGTGCAGCATTATATAACTTGGCCTTCTTATGTGCATTATACAAAATATCAACTCCAGGAATAACAACAGCACCAAAACCAGCACCCATTGTATTATAAACAGTCTGATACATATAATTCATCATAGCTGAACCATAAGGTGAAATAAAACCACTATCTATTGACATACCTGGATGAATTAAATTATCTGAAATATGCCAACCAAGAGCACCACCTAAAATAGATTCTATTCCAAGCCGTGCAATAGTTTTAGCTAAATTTTTCTTTTCCATACAAAAAATTTATATTTTTATTATTTATAAACTTTACTACTAACTAGTTACCATTATCTCCTTTTAATATCCACTGTAAATAACTGTATTTTGTTTGGATCCCTTCTTATCTCTTTAACTACAGTAGCAGGTCCAATTATAGTTAAACCTTCTCTATCACCTAAAAGAAAACTAGTAAAATTCTTCCTTAATTTTCTAAATATTGCCAAATTTTTATCTTCAGGAAAGATAGTGCAAAGCTCAACACCTTTAAACTCTTTATCTATAGCTTCCATAGTTCTTTGGATTAACATAGTTTCTTCTTCAGGTTTTAATCTTCCTTCCATCAAAACTATACTCTTACTCTTCACAATACCAAGTAATTTATCAATTCTATCATCAGAATTCATCCCTTCCATATCAGCATAAGGAACAAATTGTAATGTTAATGCCATTCACACACCTCCTTTTTATCTCACCAACCTAAACAATGATTCGTAAAGCTCCTCCATGTTTTTACCTTTTAAAGCTGAAATTCCAACTACATCATACTGTGGAAAGGCGCTTTCAATCTTTTTAAGATTTGCCTTTCTTAAATCAGTCTTATTTCCAACTATTAATAAAGGAATTTTCCTAGCTACTAAATTCCCTATTATAGTAATATTAACTTGACTATAAGGATTTTGAGTAGCATCTAAAACAACCATAACAACATCCATATCATCTAACCATTTAATGGCCTCTACTACGCCTCTGGTAGCTTCTTTAGCTCTTCTCTTAGCCTTATCTTTCCTCATCTTAAACTTCATAAAATCTTCATAATCAATCTTAGTAGCAATACCAGGAGTATCAACCAAATTGAATGTTAACTCGCGTCCTTTATGTTTAATAACAACCTGTTCTTTAAGAATAACTTCTCTAGTTTCATGAGGTATAGTAGAAACAGCACTCATTTTTTCACCTAACCAATCTTTAGCAATTCTATTCGCTAAAGTGCTTTTTCCTGAATTTGGAGGACCATAAAGCCCTAATTTAAATTCTTTTTTTCTAGAAAAGATCTGTGAAAGCATTCGTTGTATAAAATCTCTTATAATTTTAATCAAATTTAACCCCTCTCATTCTAAATTTATTAATTCTCAAGTGGTATTATCTTTTTAAATATTTCTATATTGCAAACTGTATCGCATCCACATGATTTAAATTAAGTAAAAAAATAAAAAAGAAAATTAAAACACTACATTCCTATAAACAACGTGACGACCACCATTATCTAACCTCAACAATTCATCGGTTGAGGTTGAAACTAAAAAGTAATCCATGGAATAATTGTAAGTAGAGCGAGTCTTACCAGTAACTTCCACCGCATTCTTGCTTACTCTTCTAACTTCGTAATCTACAGGGATTCTTCCGCCAAAGCCTGATCCAAGCAAATATGCTTCTGGTATTACGAAAGTTTCTCCCACATCTACCATTCTTCTTCGCTTAAAAACCTTAGCAAGCGCTCTTCTTACTTGCCATTGGTTTCCGTGTGTTCCTTCTATTCTACCTATCAATCCTGGGCTCAATTCCTTTTCACCAGTTTCTTCATTTTCGCCAATACCGTATGAAACTGAGCACAGACTAGGAGCAATAATAAGGGTGCTATCCAAAGCACTAGCTATTTGACCCAAAGTTCTTTTGATTGTCATTTTCTCCTTAAACCTCCTTTCATGTCTTTAATCATGAACCCAATTATTTTCTTTAATATTGAAAAATAGCTACTATCCCTATCCAACAACATTTCTTTAGCACATTGGTGTCTAGCTTTTCTGGTAAGTTCCTTACATCTAAGTATTCCTTCAGCTGCCTGTCTGTACAGTCCGTTAAGATTTTCAATAACAAATCCGCCTACAACAGGATCAGCCAATGCATAGTATGTCTCTCTTCTCCCAGAACCGTAATAAGATATACGTGTAATTTCTTCTATACTTGCTCCAGAATTAATAACAGCCGATTCATAGTCCTTTTGAGCATCTTTGAAACTTCTGTATGCACTCCAAAGTTTACCATGCCTTAAGGATTCTTCTCCCCATTTTTCATCTCTTCTTCCAGCTTCAATAAGCAATTCTAAAATTCTTTCTCTACCTGCTATTTCTCTAACTACATCATCTGAGCATAGCTCAGCCATGCTTCTTTTCTTCATTCCTTCATTTGTTTCGCTTTTCATTTTTTTGTTAATTAATTATTTACTTAATAATAGTAACGTAATCTACGGCTATTTAAGTTTTGTTTCTCCCGTTAAGGAGAAATATTTATATAGAAGAAACCTATTAGTCAGTATATGGAAAAGGAATTAGAAAACCTTGGATTATCTGGAAACGAAGCTAAAATTTATCTTTTCTTACTCAAAAACGGAGAGAAAACGACTGGCCCAATTATCAAGGAGACAGGAATAGCAAATTCAAGGGTATATGAATCTCTTAATACACTGATAGAAAAAGGCGTTGTAACTTATAGAATACAGAAAAGAGGAAAATATTTCCAAGCTGCAGATCCTTCCAAATTCTTAGAGAATGAAAAGGAGAAATTGAAGAAAATAGAATCTTTAATCCCATCATTAAAATCAATACAAACGAGAGAAGAGAAAGAAACTAATGTTGCTATTTACGAAGGTTTTGAAGGTTTCAAGACAGCATTTAAGAAAATAATAGATGACTGTCCTAAAGAAGAAACTATCTTCATTTTAGGATTTTCAGAACAGCCATTTGCTACAGAATCCTTAAGAGTATTCATTAGCAATATGAATGTTAAAAGCGCCCAGAAAAAACAAAAATTAAAGATTTTAATGGACAGTTCTACTAGAGAAACTTTAGGAATGGATAGGGAAAAAGAGAAATATACAGAAGTAAAATATATGCCTAAAGGTTATATCAGTCCTACAGCCATTGATATTTTTGAAGATTGGGTTTATATTTTTCTTTGGGAAAAAAAACCATTTGTTTTTATGATTAAAAATAAAAGAATAGCGGATAGTTTTAAACAGTATTTCCAATTTTTATGGAAAATAGCAAAATCTTAAATTTGTTTATTTTTCTTTTAAATAACTCAACATAAATTATATAAATCATCAACTTTACTTTAAATTAAAGATTGGGAGGTATTAAGTGGAAATAAAGAAATTAAAGAAAATATCAGATTATGAATGGGAAATACCAAAGCAAGGTTCTATGTTAGTTCCTGGTAGAATTATAGCTTCTAAAAAGTTAATAGAAGAAATGGACGAAAAAGTCTATGAACAAACTTCCAATATAGCCCATTTACCAGGTATCATAAATTATTCATTATGTCATTCCGATGGCCACTGGGGTTATGGTTTTCCAATCGGCGGTGTAGCAGCAGTTGACTTAAATGAAGGAGTAATTTCACCTGGTGGTGTAGGTTTTGATATAAATTGTCTAGATGGAAATACAAAAATAAGAACCGAATATGGATATTATAAAAAAATAAAAGATTTTGAAAAAGAAATTAGTACCTCATTAAAATCCATAGAATTTGAAGACAATAAACTAATAGAGACTAAACCTATTCTATTCATGAAAAAACCAGCAGACACAAAGGTATATGAAATAACCACAAAGTCAGGAGATAAGATAAAAGCAACCGCAGATCATCCGTTCTACACAAAAAAAGGAATGAAATTATTAGAAAAACTAACTCCTAATGATCAAATAGCAGTAAATCCTTTTGAAGGAATTGAATATGAACAAACTTCAGATGAAATAATAATAGATGAAAAAGACATTATAAAAATTGTAGGTAATAGAAAAAAATTAATTAATACGCTAAGAGAAAAAAATCTCTTACCATTAAAATATAATTCTCCTCATCTTCCAATTTTAACAAAGCTAGTTGGTTTTCTAACTGGAGATGGTTGGCTTGGATACTATTTTAACAAAAAAAGAAATCAAGATGTTTGGGCATTTAAAGCAATAGGAAAAAAAGAAGATTTAGAAGAAATAAAAAGAGATATTGAAAAAATAGGTTTCAGCTCTTCAAACCTTAGGACCTATATTTGTAAAAGTAATGTAAAAGAATTAGATGGTTCAATAAGAAAAATAGAAGGAGAGTCCATTCAATTCTCTGTAACATCTCAATCCCTAGCAATATTGCTTCATGCTTTAGGGGTACCACAAGGAAACAAATCACGAAAAAACAGCAATTTACCATTATGGTTAAAAAAATCTCCTTTATGGATAAAAAGATTATATCTAGCATCATTATTTGGAGCAGAATTGTCTAAACCTACTCAAAATAAAAAAAACAAACATTATTTTATAGAACCAACTATAAGCCAAAATAAAATAAAAACATTTGAAAGTAATCTACGAAATTTTCTAATTGATATATCAAAACTTTTAGAAGAATTTGGTATTAAATCAAATAAGATATATAAATTAAAAGGAGTCATAAACAAACAAAACGAAGAAACTATAAAATTGTCATTAAAAATATCATCAGAAATAAAAAATTTAATAAGATTATGGAAAAAGGTAGGTTATGAATATTCTACCGAAAAAAGACAACTATCTATGTTAGCGTTACAATACTTACAAAGAAAAGTTTTTACATTGAATCTTAATAAACAAATAGTAGAAGAAGCTCTGATTTTAAAAGAAAAAGGTATAAATTACTCAAGAATACTAGAACATGCTTCAGAAAAGGGAGCTAGTGTTTCTATGGTATCTGGAAAACTATATAGACCATCAGAAAATTTCAGAATAACAAAGGATTTTCCAAGTTTTAATGAGTTTATACTAAAATATGGATTAAAAGAAAATGCTGATTTTTCATGGGATGAAATCCATAGTATAAAAGAAACAGAACACAATAATCTAGTATATGATTTCACAATAAACCATCACGATCATAATTTCATTGCAAATAGTTTTGTAGTTTCAAATTGCGGTATGAAATTAATAAAAACAAATATAACATTAGAAGAATTCAAACCAAAAGTAAAAGAATTAACAGATCATTTATTTAAAACAGTTCCAGCTGGCGTAGGAAGTAAAGGTTTCTTAAAAATAAATCAATCTCAATTTAAAGAAATAATGCAAACAGGAATAAAATGGTGTATTGAAAATGGTTACGGTTGGAAACAAGACATTGAAAGAACAGAAGATTCTGGAACTTTAAAAAATACAGATCCAGAAAAAGTTTCACAAAAAGCAATATCTCGTGGTATTAATCAACTTGGTACTTTAGGTTCAGGAAATCATTACTTAGAAATGCAGGTTAGCCTAGCAGACAATATTTTCGATGAAAAAATTGCAAAAAAACTAGGCATAGAAAAAAACAGAATCATGATAATGGTTCATTGTGGTTCTCGTGGTTTTGGACATGGAATAGCAAGTGATTATTTAAGAGTTTTTGATCAAGCTATGAGAAAATATAACATTAAAGTCCCTGATCGTGAATTATCATGCGCTCCATTCCAATCTCAAGAAGGGCAAGATTATTTTCAAGCTATGAATTGTGCAGGAAACATGGCTTTTGCAAATAGACAAGTAATTTTACACAGAATTAGAGAAGGATTTTCAAAAGTATTCAACAAATCAGCAGAAGAATTAGAAATAGAATTAATTCAAGATAATACTCATAATCTAGCAAGAATCCAGAAACTAAGAACAAAAGATGGAACTAAAAAACTCTTAGTACATCTAAAAGGAAGTACAAGATCTCTTGGTCCTGATCACGAAGACCTAAGTAATTTCTACAAAGATATTGGATCAGGAATTTGTCTTGGCGGTTCAATGGAAACAGGATCTTATTTCTTAGTAGGTACAAAAAAATCAGAAGAAACTACATTTGGAACAACAGCACACGGTTCTGGAAGAACAATGTCAAGATCACAAGCAAAAAGACAAGTCAGAGGAGACAAATTACAAAGAGATATGGAAAAAAGAGGAATTTATGTTCGCGGTGTTTCAATGGCTGGATTGGCAGAAGAAGCAGGACTTGCATACAAAAACATAGATGCAGTCATAGATTCAATTAGTAAAGCTGGAATTTCTAAACCAGTTGTAAAATTAAAACCTCTTGCTAATGTAAAAGGCTAATCATTGAACTGAGAAGATTCAACAATTTCAGCAATATACTTTCCGGTTCTTGCTTTACAAGACAAAACATACCTATCTTTATCCTCATCTTTAGGAACGACTAGTCCAGAAGGCAATAGTTTTTCCACTAAACAAATACCATGAATATGCCCCACACTGCCTATAGGGTGTCTTTCCTCATCCATAAGAAATGGTAAATATTCCCCTCTATTTTTTCTTTGAGCAACTTCACAAAGAGTATCAAATTCAAGTGCGGATAATGCAATTACTTCATCATCAACCCTATAGCTAATTCTATATATCCTTTCATAATTACCGATGCTCCCTCCCTTATGCAAACCATCTCTAGCATAATGCAATAATGTAAATGACCATCTTATACTATCCATCTTTTCTCTCAATTTATGCGGTCTACTAGATTTCAATATTTTACCCCTTGTCATTTTATAGGATTTAGCAAGACAAGTAATATATATAGTTTATCATAAAAAAAGATGTATTTAGAAACAATTTTAAACCAAATAGGTTTATTATTTCTTATGTACAAAATAAAACCAATAGACCACACAGCAGATATAGGTTTCAATTTAGAAGCTTCTTCATTAGATGAATTGTTCAAAGCAGCAGCAACAGCAACCTTCGAAACAATGGTTGATCTAAAACAAATAAAACCTAAAACTAAAAAAACAATAAAACTAAAAAATAAAGAAGTTGACAAATTACTTTTCGATTTCTTAGATGAATTAATTTTCTTAAAAGATTCAAAATACATGCTTTTTTCAAAATTCAATATTAAAATAAAACAAGTAAAAGATACTTATAATTTGCAAGCAGAAATATCAGGAGAAAAAATAAACCAAAAAACACAAGAATTAAAAACAGACGTAAAAGCAATCACATTTCATGAATTCTTTATTAAAAAAAATAAAAACTGGAAAGCAAGATTTATACTAGATATTTAACTCTCCCAAAAATACAATCTAATAACCCTAGGTTCTTTATCAACATCTTCAGTATTAGCTATTATTCTACTCTCAGTATATACACTTCCACTTCTTGGCAATTTCTTAGCACTAATCTCAGTACAACTTAAAGAACTCTCACAAACCTCACATGCATAATCATAGTTAGGAAGCCTAGTCTTCATTATATCATCAAAAAAATTCCATACCCCACAGCCTTTTCCATCCTTTAAACTAAATAATGTATCACACTCACAAAAACTAAGATCAGTACCACAAATACCCTTAATATCACTTTCCAACATACATTTCCTTAAACTATTCTCATTAATAATTTGGTCTATAACATAAACCATAGAGTCTTTTATATTAACAGGAGTTCCAACATCTACCTCTGGGGACTTAATAGTAATAAAAAATATAAAACCAAGTAATAAAACTACAGCTATAACAGCCTCTAATATTCTTAAAAATCCTCTCTTGTTCATTACCATACTCCTAAATAAATTATTACTGGAACTTTATTTCCATACTTATCAACAATATTAGTCCTAAAAGTTCTAGTAAAAACATTAGTTGTATCATCTAAAACTGAAGTTTCATAATTAAATTCTAAAACTCCAGGATTATCAGCCTTAATAAAAAAATCCTTACTTTCCGGAAAGCCCCAAGTTTCTTTTATCATATCAATACCATAATTTTTTTCTTCCCCATGATTTTCTTTTTTTTCAAAGAAACCAAAATCTGTTCCCTCCTCATTCAATCCATATAAATCCTCAACAGCCCCAATTCTATAAATACAACCAGTATCACAATTACCACTACTTTCATCATTAATCTTAAAATCTTGAACCTCTAATTCATCATCTTGAACTTCTAATTCAACAAGATAATAAATAAAATAAAAAACAAAATCCAACCGTACATTACTATTCCCATTTATTAAACATCTATATCCAGAACAAGTATCACTAGTTAATTTAGTGTCATCATCCGAGAATAAAGAACATACAATATTGTCCTTTTCATCTTCATATACAGTGCTAATTTCAATCACTCCCAAATCAGTAATTTCTTTATAAAACAAAGTTGTATTACCTAATCTCCAAAAATTCAACGGATTAAGATTAATTTCTGGATTTACCTCCTCAATACCTTCCACCCATCCTTCACACAAATCAATAAACAAAGGAACTCTTTTAACATGCCAGTAAAAATCATCAGTAAATCTTTCTTCTAAAATATCAAGTAAAACAACTTCCTTATACTCTTTCTGTACCCCAGGCTTCAACAATAAAAAAATAGTTATTATAGCAATTAAAAATATCCCCATACTCAACATCCAGTCTACATGCTCTGATCCTTTCCTATTCATTAAAATCCACCTTTAGCTGTAAACATAATTAAAGCAGCAGAAGTCATTAAAATAAGAGAATGTATCAATCCCTGCTTCAAAGTCCCTTCTGAAAACTTACCAATCATTATACCAGCAAAAAAACCTTGTATTAACAACATTGAAAAAAAGATAAAATCCAAATTAATCCTCTGTCCAGAACTAATAACGCCAGAGCTTACATTCCCCAATATACTAGCTAACCCTTCACCAGCACCAATATCAGATATCCTTGGAAATAACCATAGTTGCAATACTAACATTATACCAATAAAAACAAAAAACACAATATATCCCTGGATTATTTGGGAAAATACACTAGTTCTCCTCTCTTCTCTCATTTTTTTAATATTTACAACAGAAGTTGCAACAGATTCTAATATATCACCTATATCCCCACCAGACTCATCGGCCTCAATTATAATAGAAACAGATCTTTTTATTACCTTATTACCAGTATCATTTGCAAAAGTAACTAAAGCCTTATGTATTGGAATTCCCCACTCAATCTGATTCGCAAGTTTCCTAATATATCTTGATAATGCACCATAATCTTCATCAGCAACATTCAATATACTTCTAGGAATACTAACTCCAGACTTTACATTCCCAACTAAACTTCTAATAAATTCTAAAAATTGCAATTCAATTTCTTTCTGTCTCTTATTTTCTTTGTATAAATCAATCCAAAATTGCAACCATCCCAATGTAATTGCTATTACTATTAAAGCATAAAACCATCTTTTAGATCCTAAAATAAAATATAAATATAAATCAGATATAATTATTAGCAAAGCTATTATAATCCCAATAAAATATTTTTTCTTAAATTCCCAATACATTCATATCTCCGGTTGAACTAAATTTAAAAATATAATAAAGACAATATTCAAAAAAGGTAATACAGCATAAGTCCCTACAAAAGCTAAAAACTTCACGTCAAAATTACCAATTCTCCCACCCAGTAGATCAATTATTGCCAAAGTTACACTAAATAACAAAGGAGCTGCTATTAACACACCAATATAAATATCTGAATAAGTACTTAATGATTCAGTATATTTTTTCCTTTCTAATTTATAAGTACTTAGAGAATCTGAAGCCTTGCTTTTCAAATAACTTCTTAAATCTCCACCTGTCTCAATTGTTGAAACTATACCAATTAATAATTCCCTAAAATCAGGACTTGGTGTAGTAGCAGCAACTACCCTTAAAGCAGTAGTCAAATCATATCCAAACAAATTAACATAATTAACAATTTTCCTTATTTCACCTTCTAATCCCTTATATTCTCCAGTATTCAAAACTAAATTAAAAATCGAAATAGGCTGTGCCCCGCTACCTGCAACAGCAGCCATGTGAATAATTACAAATGGCAAATCAGCTTTAATAGCTCTCCTTCTATTCCTGATCAACATTGTAGGATAAAAATATAGAAGAAATAATGTTCCTATTCCAGCTAAGAAAGCCAAAGTTATAGCTTTTAACAAACCTCCAACTATATTTAATTCAATTAGATTAAGAACAATAAAGGTTATTAATAAAACTCCAAAAAAAACAAGAAATCCGGAAAATAAAATCATACTTGCATAAGTTCTACTTAATATTTTTAAATCAGAAACTTTCAAAGATTCGCCTAAGTCCTTAAAAAATTTAGGATAAGATCTCATCAAATAAGAAGATACACTCTCAAAGAAAGAATTTGATATTTTTCCATATTTGGTAGATCTATAAGTAGTATACTCAATCTCCTGAGCACCACCTTTAACTCTATTCTTTTCTTTTACTAATCTCTTTAATTCAGACTTATCAATATTTAATTTTTTTAAATCTTCCAGAGTAATTTCTTTAAATTCTACACTTTTATCAAATAATTTAGTTTCTTTCTGAGGTTCCTTTTTCAAAACCATTCTTACTTTATACCAAATTTATTTAAAACCAAATCAGGAGTTTTATGATAGGCAGTTATTATATCGTGAACTTGTTTATATCCAGATATCTTTGAATCATACATCTTCATTAATAACAAAGTTCTTTTTCTAAATTCATCTAATAATCTCTCTCTAGTAACACCGAACCTTCTTATTATTTTATCAAATATTCTACTATCCATTGCTAAATAAGATTTACCTCTGGATTTAAAATAAAATCTATTAGTCCTCGGATCCCAAATAAAAGGCTCATTTACAGTTTCATCACCAAGTTTTTCACCAATATTCTCAATTTCGATAATATTCTTAACTTTTCTTACTTCTCTTCCACCTTCTTTCACATTAGCCATAACACAAACACAGTCTAAACTATTTACTAATGCTGGACTTAGATTAATTGGCCTAGTTTCCAATCTTCTAATCATAGTATATAAATCTTCAGCATGCATTGTTCCAAGACTTGGGTGTCCTGAACTCATACCCTGGAATAAAACATAAGCTTCTTTTCCTCTGATTTCACCTACAATTACATAATCAGGTCTTTGCCTAAAACTTTCTTTAAGCAAATCAAACAAAGTAACTTCACCATGTTTTGTACCTTCTCTTGTAGTAAGACCAACGCCTTGTCTAGCAACACTAGGCAACCAGTTTATATGCAATAAATTTAATTCTCTAGTATCTTCAATACTAACAATTCTACTTTGAGGAGGTATAAAAAAAGCTAATGAATTCAAAAAACTCGTCTTACCGGAACCAGTACCTCCAACAACTAATATATTTGATTCATATTCGATTAACAACCAAAGATAAGCTAAAACTTCAGGACTAACAGTTCTAAATTGCATTAGTTTTACAGGACTCCATGGATCTTTTGTAAATTTCCTAACTGTAAATGTAGGTCCCTTACTCGTTATATCTTGAGTATAGGTAGCATTAATTCTGCTTCCATCAGGTAAAGCACCATCTAAAAGAGGGTTAGCATAACTTATATATTTTCCACATTTCTGAGCTAATTTTTCAACAAAACTTGTTAATTTCTTCATATCCATAAAGTTAATATTAGTTCTCAAATTTCTATATTTTCTATGAACTAAATAAACTGGAGAATTCACTCCATTACACTCTATATCTTCAATATAATAATCTCTCATTAGAGGTTCTACCTCATTTAATCCAACAAAATTTCTATAGATAAAATACATTAATTTCAATAAGGTAGTCTTACTAACTTTAATCCTATATTCATTTAATAAAACCTTAACATTATCTTCCAAATATTTAATTACAACATCAGAACTTTTTATAGCTATAAAACTTATATTGATTAATTCCTCAATGCCTTTCTCTAATATACCTAATACTCTTCTCTCATCAGAATTTAAAACAGGCTCATCAACATTATATACCAATTCATTATTTTTATTATCCCAATAAATATGAGCATACGCAAATGGTTCAATCAATGGATATCTAACGTTTAATTGCCTTCTATCTTCAACATCCGGCAAATCAAATAAGGGCTGTTTCAAATTTATTTTAAACTCAGAAACTTGCGTCTGTTTTGGAATCACTTTCTTCTCTTCTCCCTCTTTTTTTCTGAATAACACAGTACCACCTATTTTAAAATACTTCCTTAAAAGTAAAAAATAATAGAACTTTAATATAGTTTTGTTCTAACTTGCAAGTGATATTTTATATAACTTCAATATTCACTCTAGTAGGTCTTACACCACTACCACCTGTATCTTCAACTATCCCTTCATTACTTATTATCAAACCGAACTTCCCTGTTAATTTTCTTGCTTCACCTTCTGAACTTATTTCTATATTTTTTCCAGAATAATCCAATATGATCTGTACAACATAATTATCTACTAATATTTCATGTTCATATTCCACAATCTCTAAATTTTTCTCAATCACAGACACAGCTTCTTGTTTTGTTCTATAAGTTTCCTGAACTTTAGCTTTTGTATCCATCTGCCAAAAAATACTATTATCATCTCTTATAGTCAACTCACCTTTCTTAATACTAACAGGATTTAGAGCTCTTCTACTCCCTGGTCCTTCAGAAACAACTTCATTAATAGCATCATCAATAGAATGCATAACATCCTTACTCTGAACAAAAGTATTTCTATCTCTCAATTTATTTATCAATGGAACACCAGTACTCACAATTAAAGTTAAAGTTACTACTCCAATTGCTATATAAATCACAGTTGCAATCCAAATATCTCCTTTTTTTTCCATCCTAAAGAAACTCTATTAAGGTGCAGTAGTAGCTTGACAATTAGGCACACCGACCAAATTATATCCTCGTACATTTTGAGTACAGGTAATAGGATCTTCTCCTTTCTCGCTTATTATCCTAACAATAGCATCAACTTTTTTTGGATTAGCTGTAGTAGTAATAGCTGTTAGAGCAGGAGTACTACTTGTTGAAAAAGTTTTCACACCGAAACTCCCTATCCTGTTGTTCAATAAATCTAAAGATTCAGACTTAACATCATCACCATTACTTGGATGGGCACGAAGAGTTATACCAACTATCTCAACATCACCATTATTTTCAATAGTTACACTTTCAACAAATCCATCAGCAACCGGATCTGATTTTGTAGCACAAACTACTTTTGATATATCAAATTTTAATTCAGTAACACATTTCAAAGTTATATCAGTAGTTTTACTAGTCCTTTCTGTCATTTGTTGAATAAATCCACTGCCCCATGAGATTATGACAGCAGCTAACGCTACAGTAAACCCAACTATCAAAACAGTTGCAATCAATGGACTTATACCTCTTTTATTAAACATCTTAAACCCTCACAGTTTCACTAGCATCGGGACATGGAACTAAAGGAGCTCCTCTCCCTTCAGGTTTCAAAGCTGGTTCGATAACTACTTTAGTTGTTTGTGAACATAAAGTACCAGGAACAACAACAGCTTTACTTGCATCACAAACATCATTTCCCTTAATCAAAGTATAGCTTTGACCAGGAGCAATTACCTCTCTTGGTTCAGATACACGAACATCTCCACTTAATCCAAATTCCTCTCTCAATACAAAACCATCAATATCAATACTTCCTCTATTAGTAACCATAATTCTTCCATCCCGGGCCTCAACTTCTATAGTTACAGAATCACATTCTAATTGCTTTCTACTTAACTCTGCATTTTTTTCAACTGCTTGCTCCTGCACTTTTTTAGTCCAGAAGAATACTATAGCTATAACAAGTACAACAAATAAAACTAATGAAACAGTTGCCAATAATGGACTAATACCTCTTTTTTTCATTTTTCAATTATTTTCTTTTTTTCAGGACATATAGAGTTATTATCACCAATTTTAATAAATGGAGTTAATGTAATCTCTTCATTTAAGTTACACTTATTTTCTATATTTAAAGTTTCCTCTTTTCCTGGTGACAATTCTATATCAATTTTATCAGCAGTTATAAATCCATCATTACCAGTACATACATATCTAAATCCAAAAATAGTGAATGATCCTCTATTTTTAACTTTTAACGTAACTATTCCAGTATTTTCATCAGTTTCTTTAAAACCACCAATAAAAACATCTACACATTTGATTTCAGCCTCTGCTTCATCTACTGTAGTTTTAACAACTTTCTCTGATTCCCCTCTTGACCACAAACCAACTGCAATAGCTAAGCTAACACTTAATCCAATAACTAATACATAGGATATTATTACTGAAGCTCCTTTTTTATCCATTATCTACACATCCTATTTGATCATCCCAATCACAAAGATCATTTATTGAACATTCATTTTCATTTTTTCTTATAGTACAATCACAAATAAATGGTTGACTTCCTACTAAAGCACAGTATGATCTCAAATCATTTATACCACTTTCTCCTTTTTTAAACTTGTGATTTGTATATACTCTTCTTTCCTGTTCATTTCTTTCCTCACTTAAAATAACTATTTCAGGGACACCTTCAAGAATACTGCTAGTATATTTAATATTTCCAACTATATAATTAATATCATAAATATCATCACCAGGATCAAGAATAGTAACAGTATCAGAACAAGAACTAACAATATCAGCAAAATCAAAGGAAGTAGCACTTCCCAACTCACCAAAACTATAACCAGCACGAATTGAAGTTTTGCAGCCAAGGATTGATACCTTATTATCTTCATTATACCATACCAATATCTCTTGATCCAAATGATTACCTACTATCAACTTTCTATTTTCTCTATCACTATAATCATAAAAATAGATAAAACCAAATCCTGGATCTATAGTTTTAGAATATGAAGTAAATTTACCAGTAAAATCATTAAATCCATTTTTAACAAAGTTTTCATCAAATTGAACTCTTATTAGAGAATTAAGGAATTTCTCTCCTTCCTTATCATAATTTTCACTAATCAATATAAAATCCTTATCAGGATCAGTTTTCTTAGCAGTATTAACATTTACAGCTAAAGTATATATCACAAACCCAAATATAATTGCCATTAACAAATATATTTGACCTCTTTTATTCATAAGAATTATATTATTTTAGTGATATATATAAATTTCTAATAAATGGGAATACATTAACTTTTTAAATTCCAGAAAACACATAATATCCATTAAAATGGGGGTGTTATTAATGCCTAAAAATACTTTAGATTGGATTGCTATGATTTTAGTAATAGTAGGTGGGTTAAATTGGGGATTAGTTGGCTTATTTCAGTTTAATCTTGTAGAAGTTATATTAGGATCAATTCCAATGCTAGTAACTGTAGTATATGTTCTAGTAGGACTATCCGCATTATATGCAATCTACATGATAACTAAGAAGTAATTTTTTTCTTTATTTTCTAAAAGCCTCAGGTAGGAATTGCACCTACGATCTCTACCTTACCACGGTAGTGCTTTAACTAATTAAGCTACTGAGGCATACAAATT
>JBBSWZ010000048.1:21717-23946 GCA_038046025.1 Nanobdellota archaeon
CTCTACCTTACCACGGTAGTGCTTTAACTAATTAAGCTACTGAGGCATACAAATTCCAAAGGAATATTAAATTAATAAATATTATGTCTAAAAAAACAGGAGCAATAACCCACGAAGATATAGTCATCTATCCTTCCAATAACGCCTGGTTCTGGAACCACGTTTTTGTCTGTCACAATAACTCATGTACAATCACAACAATTGGAGTTTAAGAAAAAGAAGACAAGGGGATTACCTATGATTATTTTATCTTTGTAGAGTAGAAATACTGCGGGGGACAGGATTCGAACCTGCGCAGGCACTAAGCCACAGGATTTCTCAGAGACACTTAAGTCCTGTCCGTTTGACCAGGCTCCGGCACCCCCGCATAGTATAAAAAACTAAAAATCAACTTTATAAAATTTATCATAAAATTTATAATATAAAGAAACCAAATATTTAATAAAAAAGTGGTGATTTTATGAATATAGCTATAAATGGTTTTGGAAGAATAGGAAGATCAGTTGTTAAAATAGCATTAGATCAAGGCATAAATGTAAAAACAATAAATGACATTCATGGCCCTAAAGATGCAGCTTATTTATTAAAATATGACTCTATTTACGGTAAATATTCTGATAAAATCAAAGCTAATTCAGATTCTATAACTGTTAATGGAAAAAAAATAAGAGTAATTTCTGAAATGGATCCAGCAAAATTACCATGGAAAAAACATAAAATAGATATCGTAGTTGAAGCAACTGGAGTCTTTCGCAATCCAGAAGAAGCAAACAAACATAAAACTTCAGGAGCAAAATATGTCATAATTACAGCACCTTGCAAAGAGGGAAAGCCGGATATAACACTAATCCCTGGTGTAAATCAGGATCAGTTACAAAAAGAACATGAAATTATTTCATTAGGATCATGCACTACTAATTGTTTAGTACCTGTAGTAAAAGTATTACATGATAAATTTAAAATTAAAAGAGCCCTATTTACAACAGTACATGCTTATACAAATGATCAAAACATTCACGACAGCTCTCATAAAAAAATAAGAAGAGGCAGAGCAGCAGCACTTAATATGATACCAACAACTACAGGAGCAGCAGAATCAGTAATAGAAGTTATGCCTGAATTACTAGGTAAAATAAATGGATTAGCAATCCGTATCCCAGTAGCAGTAGGTTCATTATTGGATATTGTTGCAGAAGTAAAATCTAAAATCAACACAAGAAAAGTTAATAATGCATTCAAATCAGTATCACAAAACAAACTTAAAGGTATAATTGAATATTCTGAAGAGGAACTAGTATCTTCTGACATAATAAAAAACCCTAACTCCGCAGTAATAGATAGTTTAAGCACTCAGGTTGATGGTAACCTAGTAAAAGTATTAGCTTGGTATGATAACGAATATGGATACTCTTGCAGAGTTATTGATTTAATCAAAATACTAAAAAAATGGACTAGATAGAATGAAAACTATCTCTAGTTTAAATCTTAAAAATAAAAAAGTTCTATTAAGAGTTGATTTAAATTCCTATGTAACTAAAAAAAAAGTACATTTAGGCGAAAGATTAATTGCCCATTGCAAAACAATAAAATTATTACAAAAGAAAAAAGCAATTACAGTAATTTTAGCACACCAAGGAAGACCAGGACAACCTGACTTCGCAAGCCTAAAACAACATTCCAAATTACTAAATAAATATGTAAAAGTCAAATTCATTAACTCAGTAATAGACAAAAAAGCTATTAATAAAATTAAATCCTTAAAACCTGGAGAAACCTTATTACTAGAGAATGTTAGAACATTAAAAGATGAATTTAATCCATCTACTAAAAATGAATTAATTAAAAAACTAGCCCCTTTATTTAATCTTTATATAAATGATGCTTTTTCAATATCACATAGATCACAAACTAGCATAGTAAGCTTTCCAAAAGTTTTACCTCATTACCCAGGCCCTATTTTAATAAAAGAACTAAACGCTCTAAAAAAAATTAAATTAAAAAATACATTATTCATTTTAGCAGGAGCAAAACCAGAAGAAAATATTCACTTAATGGGCAAAAGGAATATAATCACCGCTGGATTATTTGGACAGATTTGCATGATCGCGAAAGGTTTTAATTTTGGAGCACAGAATAGGTTTCTTAGGAATAAACTAAAAATCCTACCACAATTAAAAAAGAAACTAAGGAATCAAAAAACACCAATAGATTTTGCAATAAAGGTCAATG
>JBBSWZ010000048.1:24046-26826 GCA_038046025.1 Nanobdellota archaeon
AAAAAGAAACTAAGGAATCAAAAAACACCAATAGATTTTGCAATAAAGGTCAATGAGAGAAGAAAAGAACTAAAGCTAAAAGATTTTCCTTCAAATTATATTATTTATGATATTGGAAAAGAAACAATAAAACAATATGTAAATGAAATAAAAAAAGCTAAGGCAATTTTCATGAAGGGAACAACTGGTGATTGCGCAGAAAAACAATTTTGTAATGGTACAAAAGCAATATTAAAAGCAATTGAAAAATCAAAAGCTTTCTCCTTAATTGGCGGTGGAGAACTAAGTGAAGCTACTAGAAAATTAAAGATAAATATAAAAAAGATTAATTACGTTAGTTTATCTGGAGGAGCATTAATAGAATATATAGCAGGCAAGAAACTTCCTGGATTAGAGGTGTTAAATGTTTGATATTGTAACAGTCGGTAGCAATGTAATTGATCTATTTTTAGAGACTAATGTCCATGAAACCAAAAACAAAATGTGTTATGAAGTTGGAGCAAAATTACTAATAACAAATTTAAAGCAAGATTGGGGTGGAGGAGGTACAAATACAGCTGTTGCCTTTTCCAGATTAGGACTAAAAACAGCATATATAGGAAAAACAGGTAATGATTCAAACGGAAATAAAATATTAGAATTATTAAAGAAGGAGAAAGCAAAATTCTTGGGGACAAGAGGGGGACAAACAGGTTTATCAGTAATTTTAGACTCTAAAGAACATGATAGAACTATCCTTACATACAAAGGTGTAAATGATGATTTAAGATTCTCAGAGATTAAACCACCTAATACAAAATGGCTTTACTACTCTTCTATGTTAGGAGATTCATTTAAAACACAGATAAAACTAGCCAAATTATTAAGAAAAAAATACACAAAACTAGCAATTAATCCTAGTTCATATCAAACAGAAAAAGGTTCAAGATATCTACAGCCATTACTTGATTTAGCCTCAATAATAATTCTAAACAAAGAAGAAGCAGAAATGCTGACAAATAAAAAAGATTTATTAAAAGGACTATACAATCTAGGTCCTAAAATTGTTTGCATAACTGATAAAGATAAACCAGTTCTAGCTTTTGATGGAAGAAGAAAATATAAATTAACTCCAAATAAAAAAGTAAAAGCAATTGAAAGAACAGGCGCTGGTGATGCTTTTGCTTCTGGTTTTGTAGCGGGTTTAATAAAAACAAATGATATAAATTTTGCATTAAAATTAGGCTCAAAAAATTCAGAATCTGTAATAACTCAATTTGGAGCAAAAAACAATTTATTATATTGGAAAGATGTTAAATAAACTACTAACAAAAGGAAAAGCACTATTCCTTGCATATGACCAAGGATTAGAACATGGACCATCTGATTTTAATGATAAAAATATAGACCCACAATACATAGTAGACATTGCAGAAGAAGGAAAATTTAACGCTTTAATTTTTCAAAAAGGCATAGCAGAAAAATACTACAACAAAAGAAAAAACAAAGTTCCTTTAATCTTAAAATTAAATGGTAAAACAAGTCTAATTAAGGGAGATCCTTTTTCTCCAACATTAACAACTGTAAAAGAAGCTAAAAAACTAGGAGCTTCAGCAGTTGGCTACACAATTTACCCAGGAAGCATCCATGAAGCTAAAATGTTCAAAGAATTTGAAAAAATAGAACGTGAAGCTAGAACTCAAAATCTTACAGTAATTGCATGGATGTATCCACGTGGAAAAGCAGTTAAAAATGAATTAGATTCTAAAATATTAGCTTATTCAGCTAGAATAGGATTAGAACTAGGAGCAGATATAATAAAAATAAAATACAATAACAACCCAAAAGACCTAAAATGGAGCGTAAAGGTAGCAGGAAAAACAAAAGTAGTAATCTCTGGTGGTGCAAAAAGAGAACCAATAGAATTATTAAAACAAACTAAAGATATTCTAAACTCAGGAGCAATAGGTTGGGCAATAGGCAGAAACATCTGGCAATATAAAGAACCTTTAAAACTAACAAAAGCTCTAAAATCAATTATATTCCAAAATAAATCTGTAAAAGAAGCTAGCAAATTCTTAAACTAACAAATCAACTGTGGAATTCTTTTCCTTCTGCTTTCCAGTATTAATTCTTTTCTAAGCACATTATTCTTTTCAATTGGAGTACAATAATATCTCTCTATCGACTGTATAAACAATTCTAACATTTTCTTATATTGATGCATACTAATAGGATAAAAACCATAACATCTACAAGCTATTAAACTCATATCCCTAAAATATGAATCCAATTTTCTAACATTGACATCACCAGTTTTCATAGCTCTATCTGTCTTATCAATCAACCCATCTAAATCAGGTCTTTCTTTTTCCATAATTTTAACCCAAATCATCGATATTTAAATCTTATTGCTTATCAAAATCTTTAAATAATCACCAATCCTAAGATTAAATAAAAAGAGGTAAGATGCTAATAATTAATTTTAAAACATACAAACAAGGAAATCAATTAATTAAATTAGTAAAAACCATTAAACAAGTTAATAAAAACATAATAATAGCAACACAACCAACAGATATTTACAAAATAAAAAAAGCAACAAATCTTAAAATCTACTCCCAACATACAGATCCTTACAAACTAGGGAGACACACAGGATTTATTTTACCAGAAGCAATAAAAGAAGCAGGCGCAGTAGGAACACTTCTAAATCACTCAGAACATAAATTAACATTTTCAATATTAAAACAAACAATCCAAAGATGTAAAAAATTAAAACTTAAAACAATAGTTTTCGC
>JBBSWZ010000049.1:0-1176 GCA_038046025.1 Nanobdellota archaeon
GGAAATAAAACAAGCAGATTTTGTTATTAAGAATAAAAAAGATACATATTTGCAAGTTAAAGAAGCTGCTTTATGGATGAAAGAGAATAGTGATGTTAATGATAAGATATTTTCAGTTTCAAAACCACAAACGTTTTATTATTCTCAGAGAGAAACATTAACTTATACTGAATTCCTTACTGAAAACGGGGAGTATGAATTAATTGAAGATTCTGAGAAGTTTGAAGAATTTTTGTTGGAAGAGAGACCTAAATATGTTACAGTATCAATATTTGAATATTTACCTCCCTGGATAAATCCTTATATTGAAGAACATAGAAATATGTTTTTTCCTGTACAAGGATATCTAATGGGTAATCAACCTGTCTTGATTATTTATGAAGTTAATTATGATGCTATATGAATAACCAAAACCTTTTTATATTAGTTATACTTTAGATATAATAATGATATTTTAAGGTGATACAAATGTTAGTTAAAACAAAAAAATGGGGGAATTCGTTAGCTATATTAATCCCTAAAAAAGCGGTAGATGAATTTAAATTGAAACCGAATGAAGACGTTAATATAAAATTGGAAAAACGAACAAATGTACTAAAAGAGCTGTTTGGGAGTATTCATTTCAGCAAGAGGGTAGAAGAATTATTGAAAGAAGCTAGAAAAAATACTAGTAGATTTGATTAAGATGCATTGTTTAGATACTTATGCACTCATTGAAATTGCAGAAGGGAATCCAAAGTTCTCTTTTTTACTTAAAGGAGAATTTATAATTCCCAGTACTACATTAGCTGAATTCTACTGGGTCTTATTAAGAGATAAAGGAAATGAAGAAGCTAACTACTGGATTGAAAGATTGATGAATTCAAGTACAAATGTACTAACTAAGACATTAGTAAAAGCTCAAAACTTTCGTTATTTGAACAAGAAAAAAGATATTTCTTTTTTTGATTGTGTTGGTTATATTTTTGCTCAAGAAAATAATTATCTTTTTGTTACTGGTGATAAGGAATTTAAAAATTTAAGTGGTGTAAAGTTTATATCGAAATAGCATTATATAATTTCTTTTACTGAAATTAATAATCTACTTCTTACCGCTTCTGTCCTGAACTGTTTTATATAACTTTCAAATTGTTTATTATTTTTTTTCAACTTTAATGCTTTTAAGATTGCTTTTGC
>JBBSWZ010000050.1:0-4906 GCA_038046025.1 Nanobdellota archaeon
ATTATATAAAGAAACTGACAATGTTTGATATATTTAAGAAGAAATATTTGTATTTTCCTGGATGTTTGACTAAATTTGTTATGCCAGAAATTGTTGAAAATTATAAAAAAATATTTATGAGATTGAATTTGAAAATATATTCAATGGATTCTTTGAATTGTTGTGGTGCTATAACTTATAGGAATGGATATAGTAAGGATTTTGAGGAATTAAGAAGTAAGAATCTGAATCTATTAAAGGAGAGTGGAACAAAAAAGATTGTAACTAATGATCCTAGCTGTATGAATATATTTAATGAATTATATAGTGTAGATACAATTCATGTTTCTCAGTTAATTGCTAAAAATGAAAGGAAATTACCTGTTAAATTTGATGAGAGAGTTAATTATTATGATGGAGTTGAAACTAGTGTTTATGATGAACCTAGACAAGTATTAGGGGCCCTCGGATTTGAAGTTATAGAACTAGAAAGGAATAGAGAAAATTCTATTATTAGTGGTGCTGAGGGAGGATTAATCCAGAATTTACCAAGTTTGGCTAATAAAATAAGTAAAAAGATTTTTGAAATGTGCACAGAAAAAAAATTAATTGTTTCAGATCCTTTACTATATTATCATTTGAAGAATAATGCACCTAAGAATTTACAAGTGTTTGAATTAAGTGAGGTGGTATTGTGAGTATTACTTGGTTTGAAAATTTACTTGGGAAAGAGTATGTAAGTGATGAACTATTTGATAGAGAGGTTTATAGTACTGATGCTAGTCAAATTAGAGGGAAAGCAGATGTGGTTATATGGCCTAGTGATATTAAAGAATTACATCAAATTGTTTTATATTCTAGAAGGAATAAACTTAATTTAGTGCCAAGAGGTGCTGGTACTAATTTAGTTGGATGTGTAGTTCCTGATAATTCTATAGTGATAGATTTTAGTAGATTTAATAAAATTATAAGTATTGGTCAAGAATATGTTGTTGTTGAGCCGGGAGTTGTTTTACAAGATTTAAATAATGCTTTAAGAGATAAGTTTTTCCCTATACAGCCAGAAGATTCTGAAACCTGTACTATTGGAGGGATGGTTGGAATAAATAGTAGTGGTTTTTATGAGAAAAAATTTGGAAGAATGAGAGATTGGGTTGCTGAAATAGAAATGATAGATGGTAATGGAAGATTGAAAACTTATGATAATGAAATGGTCGGGAAAGAAGGAATTTTAGGTTTAATAACTAGAATTAAATTGAGGATTATTGATAAGATAAATGAAAAAAGTATGAATGTGTTTAAATATAATAGTTTAAATGAAACTTTGAATAAAGTTAATGAACTGAAACAGAATAATGATATACTTGCTTTGGAATTTGTTGATACTAATAGTGCTAAATTACTCGGGTTAGAAGAAAAATATTATTTAATTGTTGAGTATGAAGGATTAGAAGGAGGAGTTAAAGATATAGATGAGATGATGAGGTTATGGAATATTAGAAGAAAGATTTTTCATAAGTTAGCTAGTAATGATTATATTTATTTGGAAGATGTATTAGTTCCCTTTGAGAATATGGCAGAGTTTTTAACCTATTTGGGAAGTAGGAAAATTCCTAATTTTGGTGGTATAGGAGTGAGTGTTTTGAATCTATGTTTTTTGAGTAGAGAAGAGATTAAGGAAGTTTATGATGTTGTTTTGAAATTAAGAGGTGTTATTGGAGCTAGACAAGGGATAGGTATTTTAAAGAAACAATATTTGAATGAAGTTAGAAAGGAAGAGATAAAAGAATTGAAAGAGAAGTTAGATCCTGGGCATATAATGAACAGGGGGAAAGTAATATGAACCATTTTAAAAAAAATGTTCGTGGAAAATGGAGGAATTTTAATGGTTGGAGTAGACAAATGTATACTATGCGGAAAATGTAGAGCTGATTCTGCATTGTTAAAGGTTACTGGAAAGGAAATATTAACTGCTAGAGGTAAGGCTATTTTGATACAGAAAGGCAGACTAGATAAAATTTTTTATATTGACCCTTTAAATGATGTTACTGTTAGAAGTTGTCCTACCAATGTTGAAATTTCTGAGGAAATAAGGAAACAAAGGGAAAGATTAGTTGAGAATGGAATGGAAACTAAAGCTAATAGAAGAATGATTGAAAACGTAAGAGAATTTGGACATCCCTATGGTGGGTTAGAAAAGAAAGAGATTAAGGAAGTTTATAGTTAATCTAAAGGATAAAAATTTACTTTAGATATTTACCCCATTTTCTTTTCTCTGCAACTGCTTCTTCTTTCCTGATCTCATCTTTAACCTTCTGGGCATCTATTTTTTTACTTCTTAAAAGTCCAAATACTGATTCGAGAGATTTTCTTTTTTTACCATTTTCTATATACTTTTTATTATTGGTGGTTTAGTTAGGTTTAAATATTTAACTTAAATGCTTGTTTAGATATGTATTATCAAAAAGAGGTCAAGCATGTTCTAAAAGAATTAGAAAGCTCTGAGAATGGATTAAGTGAAAAAGAAGCTAAGAAAAGGTTAGAAAAATATGGAAGAAATGTAATTGAGAGAAAGTATAAGACACACCCATTACAGATATTTTTTAAACAATTTTTAGATCCTTTAGTGATTATATTAATTATTGCTACTGTTATTACTTTTATATTTAAAGAATTTCTAGACTCAATTGTAATATTAGCTATCTTATTATTGAATGCTATTTTAGGCTTTGTACAAGAATATAGGGCTGAGAAATCTATTGAATTGTTAAGAAAATTAAACACACCAAGTTCTAAAGTAATTAGAGATGGTAAAATAAAAACAATTTCATCAGAGTTATTAGTTCCAGGGGATGTTATAGTATTTGAAACTGGAGATAAGATTAATGTTGATGCCAGATTGATTAATTTACATAATTTAAAAAATGATGAGTCTATTTTAACTGGTGAAAGTACTCCTGTTAATAAACAAATTAGTAAGATAAAAAATAAAGTTATTGTTTCTGATCAGAATAATATGGTTTTTTCTGGAACTTTGGTTGTTGCTGGTAATGGAAAAGCTGTGGTTACTGAAACCGGATCTTATACTGAGATCGGTAAGATTGCAAGATTAGTTGAGCAAGTTGATGCTGGTGAAACTCCTTTACAAAAAAAATTAAAGATTTTAAGTCATAATTTAGGTATATTAGCTATTGTAATAGCTGGATTAGTGTTTTTCCTGGGTTTTGTTAAAGATTTTGATTTGCTTGAGATGTTTAAGGCTGGTATATCACTTGCGATTGCTATAATACCTGAAGGATTACCTGCGGTGGTTACATTTAGTTTAGCTTTAGGTGTTCAAAGAATGTTGAAAAAAAAATCTTTGATTAGGAAATTGCATGCTGTTGAGACATTAGGAAGTACAACTATCATTGCTACTGATAAAACTGGAACTTTAACTAAAAATGAAATGACTGTTACTGATCTGTTTGTGAATGATCAAGATATCAAAATAACTGGTCAAGGTTATAAAACTGAAGGTAATTTTTTATTTAACAATAAGAAAGTTGATATTAGAAGATTAAAGAATATTTTTAATATTGCTGCAGGATGCAATAATGCTTCTTTGCCCAATATTGGTGATCCTACTGAGCTTGCTTTGTTAGTTATGGCTAAGAAAGGTAGAGTAAATAAAATAGAAGGTAGGATTAGCGAGGAAGAATTTACCTCTGAGAAAAAATACATGAGTGTTAGTTATGAAAGTGTTAAATATTTGAAGGGTGCTCCTGAGAAAATTCTTAAGTTTTGTAATTATATTGAGATAAATGGGATAATTAAGAAATTAAATGGTAAAGATAAGGAAGAATTACTGGATAAAAATTTTGAGATGACTTCTAAGGCATTAAGGGTTTTGGGATTAGCTTATGAAAAAAATCAGAAAACTGTTTTTGTTGGTTTAGCTGGGATGATTGATCCTCCTAGAGAAGAAGTTAAGGATGCTATAAAAATTGCTAAAGAAGCTGGAATTAGAGTTATAATGATTACTGGAGATCATAAAAATACTGCAGTAGCTGTAGCTAAGAAAATTGGGATTACTGGAGAAGCCATAAGCGGTGAAGATCTAGATAAATATGCTGTTGAGGATTATATTGATCATGTTAATATTTATGCAAGAGTAAGTCCTGAGCATAAAGTTGTGATATTAGAAGCCTTACAGAAGAAAAAAGAAATTGTTGCAATGACTGGTGATGGGATTAATGATGCTCCTGCTTTGAAAAAAGCCGATATTGGTATTGCAATGAATATTAAAGGTACTGATGTTGCTAGAGATGCGTCTGATATGATTTTGGTTGATGATAATTTTGTTTCTATAGTTGATGCTGTTCATGAAGGTCGTGTTATATATGATAACATTAAGAAGTTTGTTAAGTATTTATTAAGTGCTAATGTTGGAGAGGTTGGAATTATATTAATTGGTTTATTATTTGGGATGCCATTACCATTGCTGCCTTTGCAAATATTATGGGTTAATTTAGTTACAGATGGTTTACCTGCATTGGCTTTAGGTCTTGATCCTGCTGATAGTAATGTTATGAAAAGAAAACCTAGAGAGAAGAAAGAACATATTTTGAAAAATAATTGGAGTTTTGTTTTTTTAGCTGGTATTGTTGGAACTGTGATTGTTTTATATTTGTTTAATAGAAATTTAGTTTTTGGTGTTGATAAAGCTAGAACTATTGCCTTGACTACTTTGATCTTATTTGAGTTATTTTTAGTATTTACTGTTAGAAGTGAAGAACTTGTTTTAGGATTGGAAAGTAATAAGTATCTATGGGGTGCTGTATTTTTAAGTGTTGTCTTACATTTAATAGTTATGTATAGTGGTTTAAATGTTGCTTTTAAATTAGTTCCTTTAAATTTTAATGAGTGGATTTCTATAATATTATTT
>JBBSWZ010000051.1:0-11406 GCA_038046025.1 Nanobdellota archaeon
ATCATAATCTTTAAATACTTTATAAAAAGATTTTATATTAATGAAAACAAGAATAGATCCTTGGTCTTCAACAGAGATAAAAGACTATGAAAAAATATCAAAAGAATTTGGAATAGAAAAAATAGACTCAATTCTAAAATCATTACCAAAAAAACATCATTATTTCACAAGAAAATTAATCTTTGGTCATAAATCTTTGCAAACAATTCTAGACGCTCGTAAAAGTAAAAAACCCTTTACAATGCTTACAGGATTAATGCCCTCTGGTAAATTCCATCTAGGCCATAAAATGGTTGCAGATGAAATGATTTATTTCCAGCAATTAGGAGCAGAATGTTATGTAGTAGCAGCAGATATTGAAGCATATTTAACAAGAAACATAAAAAGGGATAAATTAAAACAATTAGCTACTGAAGAATATTTTCTAAATTACATTGCTCTAGGATTAAAGCCAAAAAAAACAATATTCTATTTCCAATCTACAGGACCGAAAGAATATATGAATCTAAGTAAGTATGTAGCAAAAAAAACAACCTTCAACGAATTAAAATCTATTTACGGAAACTTAACACCAGAAAAAATAATCTCAGCCCTAACTCAAGTAGCAGATATTTTATATCCTCAACTAGACAAACCAAAGCCAGTTGTAGTTCCAGTAGGCATAGATCAACTCCCTCATATTAATTTAGCACGAGATATTTCATCAAGATTAAAATCAGAATATAATTTTATTCTACCATCTGCAACATTCCACAAACTATTACCAGGACTAAAACAAGGTAAAATGTCATCTTCAGATCCAACTTCAGCTATTTTTCTATCAGATTCAGAAAAAGAAGTAGAAATAAAGATAAAAAAATACGCTTTCTCAGGCGGACAGGAAACTATAAAAGAACATAGAGAAAAAGGAGGAAATCCAGATATTGATGTTTCATATCAATACCTAACTTTATTTGAAACTAATGATAATAAACTTAAAAAAATCTATAATGATTACAAATCAGGAAAACTATTAACTTCAGAATTAAAACAAATCTTAATAGATAAAATAAATTCTTTCTTAAAAAAACATCAAAAAAATAAGGAAAAAGCTAAAAACCAATTGGATAAGTTTATACAAAAATAGTTGTCCGCAAATCCCTTTCTTCATCTAAAGCTCTTCTTAATTTTTTAAAAGCCCTATTTTGAATTTGTCTTACTCTTTCCTTTGATATACCATATTCATCCCCTAATTCTTGTAATGTTGGTCTTCTATCTAGACCATACTCACAAAACAAAACTCTTCGTGTTATAATATAATTTTCTCTTTCATCTAGCCTCGCTGAATTTTTTCCTAAAATCCTTTGTAGTAACTCTGAATAAAAATCTACATTTTCATCCATTTTATCTTCAGCATATGTACCACTTTCAAGGTCTGGATCATATGAACTTCCTTCAATCTTAAAATGTTTACCTTCTTTTATCGCAGCTCTTGTAAATGATTGGTTAATAGTTGGGTATGCATATGTAGAAAATTTAAATCCACGTGTGTGATCAAAACCTTCAATAGCTCTTAACAAAGCCATACTCCCTTCAGATATTAATACATCAAATGGGAGAAATACTTTCGAATTCTTAGCCATCGACAAAACTAACGGCATATTGTAACTAACTAAATCATTTCTTGTCCTAGATAATTCTTCTTGAAGTTTGGCAATATCTTCAAGAGCAGATTCAATATCATCAACCTCCCCATTATTTAATAATATACCAATCCTCCTAGTTTGATATTTATAATAATTAAATCTTTCAAATAAAGCCCGTTCTTGTTTTTTAGTCAAGAGTTGACTTTGTTGAGTAATTTGATCTCCATCTAAGGTAAAAGTTTGGTAAATCGTGTCAGGTATCTCTATATCTTGAAGTTTAAAACCTCTTTGTCTAAATGTATCAACACCAAAAACCTTACGTCCACTATCCCCATTATACAAGTTAGCAAAATATTCTCCAACCTTCTTAGTAAGGCCTCTTTCAAGTCTCTTCGAAGTTAAATATCTCATATAACTATCTTGATGACCATTAGATCTAAACCCAGCAGCACTTTTAAGGTCTGTTGCATGTTCATTTTCTGTACGATAAGATATTAATGGTATATATTTTCCATCTTCCCATCTCATTATAGAGATTTCATATAAAAGATCCTTTTCTTTTCTCTTGTCTTCTCTCGCTTCCTCTTCTGATCCACTTATAAGCCTAATTTCTATATATGGCCTTTTATATCCTTCAACTTTTCTTTCCAATCCACCCTTATTATTTGTCATATATAAAACACAATTCATAGAAAACTTATAAACCTTTTATAAACCTTTTTACCACCATAAAATAACTACAAATAGAAACATTTATAAACAACATATTATCACAAACTAACTATTAAATAATAGTAACAAATCCTTGGGAGGGATTATTAATGATAATTCAAGATAATTTCCTTAAAAAATTAAGATCAGCATTCGATCTAAATATTTATGAAGTTAAAATCTGGACAGCTTTATTATCAAGAGGAATTGCAACTGCTGGTGAATTATCTGATATTTCTAATGTACCAAGATCAAGATCATATGATGTATTAGAAAGTTTAGAAAAAAAAGGCTTTGTAATAATGAAACTAGGGAAACCAATTAAATATATTGCTATACAACCAGAAGAGGTTATCAAAAGAGTTAAGAAAAAGGTTAAAAACTCTGCAGAATCTAAACTTACCCATTTAACTACAGTAAAAGAAGATCCATTATTCAAAGAAATAGAGCTTTTATTCAAACAAGGGATTGAACATATTGATCCAGCCTCATTGGCAGGTTCAATTAAGGGACGTGAAAACATATATGACCATTTAGATTCTAGATTAAACGATGCTAAGAAGACAGTCTCTATTTTAGTAACCCCAGAAGATCTAATTAGGCAATTTGATAGATTAAGGCTTAGATTTAAAAAATTAAAAGATAAGGGAGTTAAAATTAGAATTGCAACTACACCATCTGAAGAAGTGAAGAAAAGAGCAAATGAGATAAAACAAGTTGCAGAATTAAAATCAGTTAATCCAATAAGAGCTAGGTTTATAATTATAGATGGACGTGAGCTTGTCTCAACTATAACAGATGATAAAGAAACTCATGAAAACTATGAAACTGCAATTTGGACAAACACTCCATTTTTCGCGAATGCTCTAGAATCAATGTTTAACTTTGTTTGGAACTCTCAAAATAATAAAAAAGATTAAATATAAGTTATAAAATAAAAATTTAAAATGGGAATCGGAAAATATTTACCTTTTGGATCCTTTCTTTGGTACCATAATGAGGGGTAATGGATGATATTGGTAGAAATGGGTTAGTGATTGCAGCTAAAGCTCTAGGTCATATAGCTTACGGAGTTGTTAGTGGTGCCTTTGTGTTGGCGTCTTTAGTATATGGTACACCAAATGTATTAAAATGGCTAGAAATAGAAAATGAAAGAAAGACAAACATTCAAACACGTAATAGCCTTTATGATCTAGCTACACAATTAGCAGACAGAGATAGCATTGAAGGTTTAAGTTTATTCGAATTAGGAGATTTATATCAAAGAGCAGGTGTAAATCCAAAGATTACACCAAAAGGTGAAATTCAACTTCCAGAACTTACAACTGAAAACTTAGAAGGAGCTATTCAAAGTTATGGATCAGAAAATAAACAATAAAATTTAATAACTTCTTTTTCTTATTATTTTTATGGAATATAATCATCTTCAAAATAGAGATTTAAGACCTAGAGATAAGAGATGACGCCCAAAAAAGAAGGCATGAAACAGAATTTGGTTGTTTACCACTTAATAGATAACTTTTTAAAATTACAACAACTATTTCTTTTCAATGGATAGTATCCAAAAAGTAATAGCAACATTACATCCTCTAGAGAGAAAAATATTACCTATCCTAAAGGAAGTACAGGATTTTAATTCTATAAAAGAAATATCACAACTACAGGAAGTAGATATAATGAGAGCATTACAATGGCTTGAAAACAAAAATATATTAAAAATACACACAACCACAGAAGAAATAATTAACCTAGATAAAAATGGACAAAAATACATAAAACAAGGCCTACCAGAAAGAAGATTCCTTAACATCTTAGAAAAACCATCAACAGCTCAAGAAATTCAAAGAAAAGCAAAATTAGATGATAATGAACTGCAAATCTGCATTGGTTTATTAAAAAGAAAAAATTTCATAACATTAGATAAAAAAATTTCATTAACACCCCAAGGAAAACAGTCAAGAGCAAAAGAATTTCTTGAAGAACAGTTTCTAAAATCTTTACCTTTAAATCCAAAAGATCTAACAGATGAACAAAAATATTCATACCAAGAACTCTCAAAGAGAAGAGAAATAATAAAAACAGGGATAATAAAACACAGAAAAATAGAACTCCTAGACCTAGCTCGGGAACTATTTAAACATAAAATTGACAAAGAATACATTGAAACATTATCACCTTCTATTATAAAGTCAGATTTATGGAAAAAAATTCAATTTAGACATTATGTTATTAAATCAATCACACCTGCTATACATCCAGGAAAAAAACATCATTACAGATCCTTTTTAGACCAAGTTAGAAATAAGTTCTTATCATTAGGCTTCAAAGAGATGTTTGGCCCAATTGTAGAAACAGATTTCTGGAATATGGATGCTTTATTTATGCCACAATTCCATGCTGCTCGTGATATACATGATGCTTATTATATAAAAGATCCAAAATATGGAAATCCACCTAAAGAATTAATTCAAAAAGTAAAAAAAGCTCACGAATCAGGATTTGAAACAGGTTCAACAGGCTGGAAATATAAATTTGATGAAAACAAAACTAAAAGACATTTATTAAGAACACAAACTACAGCAATCTCCGCACGTAAATTAGCTTCAAAAGAACTAGAGATTCCAGGAAAATACTTTGCTATAGCAAGATGTTTCAGACCTGATGTTATTGATGCCACTCATAATATTGATTTTTACCAAACAGAAGGAATTATAGTAGAAGAAAATCTTAATTTCAGACATTTAAAGGGGTTATTAAAAATGTTTGCAGAAGAATTCGCAAACACTTCACAAATCAAAATTAAACCAGCATATTTTCCATTCACAGAACCAAGTGCAGAATTATTTGCAAAACATCCAGAATTAGGATGGATTGAGTTAGCAGGTTCAGGAATTTTCAGACCTGAAATGACAAAACCTCTAGGAGTTGAAGTGCCAGTCCTAGCTTGGGGTATTGGGATAGACAGAATAGGAATGTTAAACATGGGAATAAAAGATATTAGACAATTATTCTCACAAGATTTAAACTTTTTAAGAAAAGTAAAAATTGCTTAAAATGCCAACATTAACATTTTCACACAAAGATATAAACGAGCTAGTTGGAAAAAAATTATCAATCCAAGATATTGAAAACTACGCAGGATATGGGAAAGGAGAATTAAAATCTTATAATGTAGATGAAATTACAATAAACTTTGACGATACTAATCTTCCTTACTTATGGTCTTCAGAAGGTTTTGCAAGATTAATCAAAGGGATAATATCAAAAGAAAAAGGAATTCCACAATTAAAACTAAACAAATCAGATCACGAAATTATTGTAGATCCTTCAGTAAATAATATCAGACCATTTATAGGAGCATTCTCAGCTAAAGGTAGAAAAATAGATGAACATTTACTAATTCAATTAATCCAATTACAAGAAAAAGTATGTGAAACTTATGGAAAAAGAAGAGAAAAAATAGCAGTAGGTATCTACTCATTAAAAAAAATAAAATTCCCAGTTTATTACAAAGCTACAGATCCAGAATCAATTAAATTCATACCTTTAGAATTTAAAAAGGAAATGACTCAACAAGAGATACTAGAAGAGCATCCTAAAGGTCGCGAGTATAAACATTTATTAAAAGATTTCAAAAAATATCCTATCTTAATAGATTCAAATAAAGAAGTATTATCTTTCCCGCCAATCATAAATTCCAATTTCACAGGAAAAGTAGAAGAAAATGATTCAGAATTATTTATAGAAGCAACAGGATTAGATCAAGAATCTTTAAATCTAGCTTTAAACATCTTTGCTCAAGCTTTATATGACAGAGGTTTTAATATCTACTCTTGCACTACAAATTATAAAGATAAAAAAATTACAATCCCAGATCTAAACAAAAAGACAATTAATCTTAATCCAAAAAACATAGAAAAACTCCTAGGATTAAAACTAAAAGATAATGAAGTAAAAAATCTTCTAGAAAAGGCCCAATTTGAATATTCAAATAATAAAGTTACAATTCCTCCATACAGAGGAGATATAATGCATGAAGTAGATATAATAGAGGATATTGGGATAATGTATGACTATAATAAAATTAACCCATTAGAATTAACATCTTATACAACAGGTGGAACAACCCCAAAAGTAAATTTTATTAACAAAATTAGAGACTTAATAATAGGTTTTGGTTTCCAAGAAATCTTAAGTCAATTATTAACAAATAATGAAAATTTATACAAAAAAATGAACCTAAAGGACTTCGGAACAATTGAAATAGAGGATTACGTTTCAGAAAGCTATTCATCAGTTCGTTCATGGCTATTACCTTCTTTACTAGAATTTTTATCTAAAAATCAACATGTTGAATTCCCACATAATATTTTTGAAGAAGGACTAGTTACAATAAAAAAAGATAATGAAATAAAGGACATTCACAGATTAGCTCTAGTCTCTTCACATGAAAAAGCAAATTTCACAGATATGAAATCTATTCTAGAATCATTAATATCATCCCTAGGACTAAAATATGAAATAGAAGAAACAACTCATAGTTCATTTATTGAAGGACGTGTAGCTAGAATCTCAATAAATGGAAAAAAACTAGCCTACCTTGGAGAAATACACCCTCAAGTTTTAGTTAACTGGGGCCTGGAAATGCCAGTAACAGCTTTAGAAATAAATCTAGACATATTATTCGAAGCAGCACAAAAAACAATAACGAAAGATTTTTAAATAAGTTTTTTCAATAAAATACTACAAAATTCAATAAAATATTAAGAGAATGAACCACAGAAAAATACACCTATTTCTAGCAGAAGATACCTCTATCTTTCCAGAATTGTATGATAATTTACTGGATGGGCTTGGAGGATATAGACTTTTAGCTCTTTCTCTCCTATTTAAATCAAATTTTTATCATGAGGTTTTAAAATGAAGAATATTTATTCAAGACAAATTTTAATACAAAGACAAAAAAGTCAATTAACTGGTAACAGAATACCCAAAGATTATTTTTTAACTACAGGAACAGGAGAAAGTGATAATGATATCCATGCAGGTTCTTATCATCTAGCCTTAAAAGAAGCAGGAATAGAAATGTGTAATATAATTACTTACTCTTCTATATTACCAGGCATAGCAACTGAAATACAAAAACCAACAGAATTAACTCATGGCTCAGTAATGGAAACAATAAGTGCAGTATCAAATTCAAAAAAAGGCCAAAGAGCAACAGCAGGATTAATTTTTGGATGGTTATTTAATAAAAAAACAAATGAGAAACATGGTGGTCTAGTTTGCGAATATAATGGGAATGATACAGAAGAAATTGCAACAGAAAAGTTAAGATTGAGACTACAAGAATTATACGTAAATGGTTATTCTGAAGACTTTGATTTAAGTAATATAAAAATTATAACAAAAAGTTTCATCCCAAAGAAAAGATTTGGAACATCAATAGTAGCAATTTGTTTCACAAATTATTTATATCCGGTAATACAGTAATTTAATATGGATTTACGAACAAAGTCACAAAAATTATTCAATAAAGTAGTAATATTTTTTTCAATTTTATTATTAATCCTAGTTATTATTTATGTTTTAACAAAATTATAAACTCTAGCACCATAAACTTTAAAAATAAGATTAGAAAGTATAGATGATTTAAATGGTAACTGACGAATTAATTAAGAGAAATGTAATAAATCTACCTAGGAAATTGTCTTTAAGTGAGGCAGAAGGACTAGTAGAATACATTGTAAGAGAATTACCAGGAGAGATTCGTTATCATTCTTCTTATCATAAAACTCTCTTTCAAAAAGATGGGAGATTATCAATTCGAGATGGTGCAGTAGATCTTACAGTACATCTGAAAGCTACAATTTCTAGTCATAAAAGAGTAGGAGCATTTGATACTTTCCAATTTCTTCATTCTCAAAGTGACTCATCAAGGCTTGATGCAATTATGTTTCAACTAGTCCCGGGATGGGATCTACAAGAATACAGACAGGAAATAATAGAACTTTGGGATGATGTTAGAAGATTAACAGAACAGTATATGAAAGAAGAATAATTTCATCTAACTATAGTTTGTTCTCTATCTGGACCAACAGAAACAACAGCAACATGTCCACCAGTTTGAGTCTCAAGTTGGCTAATAGCATTTCTTAGACTACTTGGTAGATTATCAAAATTCTTTATGTCACTAATGCCACCATATCCTTCATAAGTAATATAGGAAGGTAGCACCCGTCTTAAAAATTTAGCATCTCTACTAAAAGATACCACCCTATTAAGGCCATCAGAATAATCTACACCAACTTTAAAACTATTAGCTCCAGCAATTGCATCAGCCTTTGTTAGAACCATAACAGGACCGTTAATACCAATAGCATATTTTGCTGCTACTGTATCAGTCCAACCAATCCTTCTAGGTCTAGAGGTTGTTGCTCCATATTCTCCAGCAGCAAGTCTTATACCTATTCCCTGTATAAAAGGATCATCTGAATTCATCATTTCAACAATTTCTCTATCCGTGGAATCATATCTTACTTCACCTTCTAAAACATTATGATGTATTCCGTATCTTATTAATTCATCTAGTTTTGTATTTTCTTCAGCACAATACAACTCGGAGTTTCTTCCTCCCAATTCTGTAGGAAATGGACCAGCTCCAACTCTAGTCATAAAAGGAAATTTAACCATCCCTAATGATAAATCTACAGCTTTCGCTGATAAACCAACACCACTCGCAGTACCATTCAAAGAACAATCAGATGATGTAACATAAGGATAAGTACCATGTTCTATACTTAATAATAAACCCTGGGCTCCTTCTAATAAAACTTTTCTTCCTCTCCTCATAAAACCATGAAGATCATCCACTGTATCTCTAACAAAAGGCTTAATTCTCTCTGCATAAGACTCTAATTGTTCAATAACATGGTCAATATCCAAACCTATTTCAGGATAAAACTCAGCAGCCTTAGAAATTCCTCTTCCTAAACTACCTACATCAAATAGATCAGATACTCTAATTCCTCTTCTAGCTATTTTATCAGCATAACAAGGACCTATTCCTCTACCAGTTGAACCAACACCAGTTTTTTGTGATTGATCTTTTGCCTTATCTCTCTCAATATGATAAGGCATAATTACATGAGCATCACTACTTATTCTAAGTCCATTATAGGTTAACTTTTCATTATCTAATTCATCCAATTCTCTTACTAATACTTCTAGGTCTATAACCATTCCATTTCCAAGGATATTAATCACCCCTCTAGAATCATGTATAATACCAGAAGGCAAAAGGTGGAATATCCTTTTCTTTCCATTCACAACAACAGTATGCCCAGCATTATTTCCTCCAGTACCTCTAGCTACTACATCTGCCCATTGAGAAGCAAAATAATCAGAAAATTTACCTTTACCAGTATCACCCCACTGATTACAAACAATCGCTAAAACATTTACTCCATCTAGTAATTTAGTTAATGACATTTTATTTTTGAAGAGGTTGATAATTTGGAGGGTCCCTTGTTATTCTTACATTATGCGGATGAGATTCTATATCACCTGAGTGAGTTATTCTCCAAAAATCAGCTTTTTCTCTTAGTTCATTAATATTTCTCGCTCCTTGCAATCCCATAGAATGTCTAAGTCCACCAACATATTGATGAATAACTTGTTTTAAAGAACCTTTAAGTTCAACTCTTCCTGAAACACCTTCAGGAACAAACTTACCCCTTACATCTCCTCCTTGTAGATATCTTTCTCTAGATCCTTCACCAGTTAACATAGCTTCTTCTGAACCCATTCCTCTATACTCCTTCCAAGTTTTACCTTCATCAAATATTTCTTCTCCTGGAGACTCTCTAGTTCCAGCTAACATATTTCCCATCATAACAGAATGTGCTCCAACACCAATTGCAACAGCAATATCCCCAGAATATTGTAATCCGCCATCAGCACAGACAGGTATTTCAGCTTCTTCAGCTGGTTTTACACAATTATAGATTGCAGTAACTTGTGGACACCCGGTTCCAGTAACAACCCTAGTTGTACAGATACTCCCACCACCTTGACCAACTCTCAAACCATCTGCTCCAGCCTTTATCAATCTCATAGCAGAATCAGCTTCAGATATATTACCGACCACAACATCAAGATCAGGATACTTACTCTTAATCTCTATCAAAGTATCAATAACACTCTTGGTATCCCCATGAGAGGTATCAATAACAACCACATCAACATTAGCTTTAACTAACAGCTCTAGCCTGTTAAAAGCATCATTACCAACACCTATTGCTGCACCCACTCTTAACTGTCCTCTAACATCTGTATTATACATATTTGATTCTCCACTAATAATCCTCTTCAAATCTTTGAAAGTATATAACCCGGTAACCTTTCTATCATCATCAATTAAAGGCAACACTTTTTTCTTTTTTTCTTTCATAATTCTATATGCCTCTTCAATATTAGTTTCTGTTCTAGCTGTAATCACCTCTTTTGTCATAATCTCACCTGCAGCTGAAGATAAATCATCACAAAACATAAAATCATTTCCAGTTAAAAGTCCCACTAGTCTGCCATTGCTGTCTAAAACAGGAAAACTGTCAAAACCATATTTTTGTTTTTCCTTCTCTAATAGAATAGACTGAATAGTTCTATCTCCCTTTACACAAACTGGCTCACGAATAAACCCATGTAAATGATATTTAACTTTATGAACGTGAAACTGCTGATCTTCTGGACTTAAATTCCTATGCAATATGCCTAGTCCGCCTAAAATCGCAAGTTCTCTAGCTAATTCATATTCAGTAACTGTATCCATAGGAGCACTCACTATTGGTATTTTTAAAGGAACATTTCTAGAAAATTTAGATTCAAGATTAACATCAACAGGTAAAATGTCTGAATATCCTGTCTTTAATCTAATATCATTAAAAGTTAAGGCTTCTCCATCTTCATTAGCTTTTTCCAATACATTTATTACTTTAACCATAAAACTATTCAAAAAGAAAACTTTATAATAATTCTTATAAAAGAATATATACATTAAAATTTATAACCA